>NZ_JBHYGR010000066.1:0-1668 GCF_042738155.1 Kitasatospora sp. NPDC059088
GACCGAGGTCGGCGAGCAGGGCCTGAGCCTGTCCGGCGGCCAGCGCCAGCGCCTCGCGCTGGCCCGCGCCGTGGTGGGCGCGCCCCCCCAGCGGGAGCGGGGCGACCCCCACCCCCCCCGCGCCGGGGGCCCCCCGGGGGGGCCCCGGGCACGGGCGGCGGCCTCACCCTTCCGCACCCGACCGGCCGGTGTCCCCGGCGGACCCGTGTCGCGGTCGGAATGGGCTCGAACGGGCGGGAGGCGGCGGGGGTTGTTCGGGCTGGCATCCGGCTGTCGAGCAGCTTTACGACGTTCCCGGGCGGTCCCCCCGGTGAATGCGCTCCCCCTGCCCTCGGGCCGGGGCCGCCGGTCCGGTGCTCTAGCCTTTGGCCAATGACCGGGACGACCCATGTACACGCTGCCGACGTGCCCGACGAGGCCTGGAGCAGGTTGACCGCGGCCACCGACCTCGATCGGGACGTGGCCCGTTCCTGGCTCTCCGGGCTCGGTTTCAACCGCTCGGCGCCCGTCGACGTGCTCCTGAGCCTCCTGGACGCCGAGGAAGCCGGCGTCCTCTGGCGGGAGGACCTGCCGCCCGAGGTCGTGGACGCCGCGGTCGTCCACGGGGCCAGGCGCGTGCGCGTCATCGCCGCGGAATCCGGTCGCCTCTCCGCCGCACAGTGGGACCGGCTCGTCGCCGCCACGCCGGGTGCCGGGCTACGAGGGCTCTTCAAGGAGCTCGCGGGCGAGCAACTGGCCGCCCGGCGGCTCTCCCGCGGTGGCCGCGGCGTCGGCCGCGCCCCGCACCCCGACGCCACGCCGCCCGGGACGCCGGAGGAGATCGCGGCGATGGCCGCCGACGTCCCCGACATCGACCCGGAGGGCCAAACGACGGCGCTGTGGTGGATCGGCGCCCTGCACGGGGACGCCGACGCCATGCGTCAGCTCGCGGCCTCGCCGAACCTGCTGATCCGCCGCAGCGTCGCCAGGGCGCCGCGCCTGCCCGCGGACGTGGTGGCCGGGCTCGCCCGCGACCGGGACCGGGTCGTGCGGCTCTTCCTCGCCGAGTCGTGCGACGACGCTCCACCGGAGCTGCTGCTGGACGTGGCCGCCTGGTGGGACGGGAGCCTGTCCTTCCCCGGCCGACCGCACAACCACCCCAACTTCCCCCGCGCGGGCCTGCTGCGCTACGCGACGGACCCGAACCCGCGCCTGCGGGCCCTCGCCCTCGACGACCCGGCCTCGACCGGCGCCCTCGTCGAGCAGCTCGGCCGCGACCCCGATCCGCTCGTCCGCGCGGCTGCCGCCCAGGACCGGCGCCTCTCGCCGGAATCGCTCCGGCGGCTCGTCACCGACACCGACGGAGGCGTGCGCCGGCGGGTCCGGCTCAACCCCGCCCTACCGCCGGATCTGCAGGTGACGCTGCTGCTCGAAGCCGACAGCGCCGAGCACGCCGTCCGCAACCCCGCCATCCCCGTCCCCGTTCTGCGCCGCATGGCCGCGCTCGGGAGGCTCCGGGCCGCGACCGGAACCTCCTGAGTGCCGGAACCTCCTGAGCACCGCAGCGGCCGGGGCGGACGCGGGGGGGGGGGGGGCGCGGGGGGGGGGGGGGGGCGCGGGGGGGGGGGGGGCGGGGGGGGGGGGGGGGGGGGGGTGTGTTTGTGTGTGGGTGTGGGGGTGTGTGTGAGG
>NZ_JBHYGR010000066.1:1678-45580 GCF_042738155.1 Kitasatospora sp. NPDC059088
CGCCCCCCACACTCACCCCGCGGGCTCCCCCACCACCCCCCCCCCCCCGGGGGGGGCTGCCCCCCCCCTCCGCCCCGGGGGTGGGCCTCCCCGGGGGCCTCGGCGTCAAGGGTTCAGTGGATCAACGGTTCGGTGAATCAAGGGTTCAGTGGATCAGGTGGAGCGAGAACTCGTCGTCGGTGGGGACCGACGGGGTCTTGACGTGGGTCACGCCCGTCGCCGTGTCGAAGAACCAGCCGGAGGCGGCGGTGTCGAGGGCGGCGGCCGAGTGGAGTTCGGGGAGCCGGCCGCCCTGGGTGACGACCAGGCGCGGGGCGGACTGGCCGTGCACGGTGAAGCGGTACGAGCGGGCGTCCGGCTTGCCGGTGTAGCTTCCCTCGCTGGCGCCGACCTCGACGGTGGTGACGGGCCCGTGGGCGTGGACCTCGACCTGCTGGGTCGCGGAGGAGCCGGCGTTGTACTGGCGGGTGACGCCGTCGTCCTCGTACAGGGTGTACGAGGAGTCGCCCTTCGGGTAGAGGTCGTAGTCGAGTTCGCCCTTGTCGCGGTTCTGCCAGGACAGCGTGCCCTGCGGCCACATCGGGACGATGGCGCCGCCCTTGACGAACACCGGCAGGGTGTCCAGCGGGGCGGAGTAGTCGTCGATGGTGGTGGGGCCCTGGTAGGTGCGCCCGGTCCAGTAGTCGGTCCAGGTGCCCTCGGGCAGGTAGATGCCGTTGCGCACCGAGGTGTCGGAGTAGACCGGGGCG
Source organism: Kitasatospora sp. NPDC059088 (assembly GCF_042738155.1). Taxonomy (NCBI): domain Bacteria; kingdom Bacillati; phylum Actinomycetota; class Actinomycetes; order Kitasatosporales; family Streptomycetaceae; genus Kitasatospora; species Kitasatospora sp. NPDC059088. Next base: position 2,428 of record NZ_JBHYGR010000066.1, read on the forward strand.
ACCAGGAAGTCCGGCCCGGCGAGGAACTCGTACGTGGCGTTCGGGCCGAGCGCGGCCTTGTCGTGCGGGTACTCCAGGGCGAGCGGGCGGACGGCGCCGATGCCGGTGCGGGTGGCCTCGGCGGACAGGGTGTACATGTACGGCAGCAGGCGTTCCTTGAGCTGGAGGTACTTGCGGTTGATCGAGGTGTAGGGCTCGCCGTCCAGCCAGGGCTGCTGGTCGCGCTGCTCCTTGCCGGTCATGTCCTTGGCCCAGCCGTCCATGGTCATGATGGTCGGCAGGAAGGCCTTCCACTGGAGGTCGCGGGTGTACATCTTGGGGTCGCGGCGGAAGATCGAGCCGACGTCCCCGGTGTCGTAGGCGATGCCGGACATGGTGGCGCCCGCGTAGGTGGGGATCTGCCAGCGGATGTAGTCCCAGGACAGGCTCTGGTCGCCGCTCCACAGCACGCCGCAGCGCTGGGCGCCGGCCCAGGAGACCGGCAGCCAGACGAAGCCGCGGGCGTCGCTGTTGTCCTCGATGCCGGCCTTGGCCTGGTCGCAGGCGTTCAGCGCGAAGTCGTAGCCGTTGCCGACCCAGGCGACGTCGAGCTTGCGGACCCGGACCCCGGCCTTGACCTCCTCGGCCTGGTTGGGCAGGCCGTTCTGGGTCCACAGGCCGAGCTGGGCGTGGTCCTTGCGCAGGCCGTCGCCGGTCTGCGGGAGGTTCTCGTAGCCGCAGCCGTAGCCGTCGTTGACCAGCATCCAGCCGAGCGGCATCTGGTTCTGCACGTAGCCGTCGGCGACCTTGAGGGCGTCGGTGGTGTGGCGCTCGCCGCGGTTGGCGTTGTGCAGGTAGCAGTCGGAGTCGCCGGGTTCCAGGCCGTAGACCGGCGGCATGAAGGGCTTGCCGACCAGCGAGGTGTACTGGCCGATGACGGACTTGACGTCCCCGGTGAAGTAGTAGGCGTCCAGGCGCCGTTCCTGCTGGCCGGTGCGCACCGGCGAGCCGAAGTCGTAGATGCCGGGGGCGAAGGTGTTGCGGAAGACGCCGTAGCCGCCGCTGGAGACGTAGAAGGGCTGGGAGTTGTTGTAGCCGCCCTCGTTCCAGTTGGTGCTGTTGGCGACGTGGACCACCTGGTCGCGGTGCGAGAAGCTGCCGTTCTGCTCGCCGCCGCCGAAGAACTGCTCGTCGGTGCCGCGGGTCAGGCTCTGCCGCAGGCCGCTGGTGGACCAGCGCATCGGGGCGTTCTCCTGCCAGATCGCGGTGCGGTTGTCGGCCTGGTAGAGGCCGAACCGCAGCGGGTGCTTGTAGACCCGCAGTACGACGTGGCCGGAGCGGATGCCGTAGTAGTCGCCGGCATCGAACGAGGAGGTGCGGGGCTGGAGTTCGGGCTGCTTGCGGATGATGGTGCTGCCCGCCGGGTCGGTGATGGTGCCGTCCGGCGCGGCGCGCAGCCGCAGTTGGTCGTCGGCGAGGAAGTCGACCTTGGCCTTGAGGGTGCCGGCGGCGATGTCGTAGCTGCCCTTGCCGCCGCTGAACGAGGTGAGGTCGCCGGCGTCGGCGGTCTGCGGCAGGTAGGCGCGGCCGGTGAAGGAGCCGCCGTGCACGTCGTACGGGACGACCAGGACGTGGTAGGTGCCGGAGGCCTTGGGGATCACCGTCGCCTCCGGGTCGGCGGTGCCCGCGCTCTCGGCGACCTCCTTGCCGTTGGCGTCGTAGATGTACAGGTCGAAGTCGTCGGTGGGGTTCTGCCACTGGACGGAGATCGGGACGCCGCCCTCGGGGTTGTCGTCCCAGTAGCCGTTCGGGACGTTCACCGTCAGGTCGAAGCGGGCGCAGACCGCGCCGTCCGGGTCCTGGGCGACGGCGGGGCAGGAGGTGGCGCCGCCGAGGGTGCCCTTGGCGTAGGTGGGGCTCTGCCAGGTGACGTTCTGGTGGCTGCCGTCCAGGACGGCGGCGGGCGGGCCGGCGGCGTGGGCCGGCACGACGGGGCCGGTGACGGCGGCGAGGCTGGTCAGGGCTGCCGCGAGGGCGGCCCGGCGGAGCTGGGGTCGGAGCAGGCGCACGGGGGTTCTCCTGTCGACTCGGGGGCTCGGGGGCTCGGGGGCGGGGCTCGGGGGTTCGGGGGCGGGGTCTATCTGCTGACGGGAAGCGCTACTTGACGGATCCGGCGGTCAGGCCGGAGACCACGTGCCGCTCGATCAGCGCGAACAGCACCACCACCGGCACGATCGCGACGACCGAGCCGGCGAACAGGTAGTTCCACTGGACGGTGTAGTTGCCGATGAAGCTGTTGATCCCGACGGTCAGCGGCTGGCTGCCCGGATCGGTGGACAGCGTCAGGCCCATGACGAACTCGTTCCAGGCGGAGATGAAGGTGAAGATCACCGCCGTGACCACGCCCGGCAGGGCCAGCGGCAGCACCACCCGGCGCAGCGCCCCGATCCGGCCCAGGCCGTCGAGCAGGGCGGCCTCCTCCAGCTCCACCGGGATCGAGGAGATGTACGCGGTGAGGATCCAGACCGCGAAGGCCAGGTTGAAGGCGGCGTTGCAGAGGATCAGCGTCCAGACCGAGTTGAGCATGGACAGCTGGTAGAACTCCCGGTAGAGGCCCACCAGCAGGGAGGTCGGCTGGAACATCTGGGTCACCAGCACCAGCAGCAGGAACAGCCGGCGGCCCCGGTAGCGCACCCGGGCGGTGTAGTAGGCGGCGGGCAGCGCGACCAGCAGCGCCAGCAGGGTGGAGCCGCCGGCCACCAGCAGGGTGACCCGCAGGTTGTCGCCGAGCGTGGACTCCTGCCACACGCCGACGAAGTTGGACCAGGCGAAGTGCCGTGGCAGGTACGTCGCGTCGCGCAGCTCGTCGGCCGGGCGCAGCGCGGTGACGACCATCTCCAGGTACGGGAACAGGAAGACCGCGGCCAGCAGCCAGGCCGCCCCCGCGAGGGCCAGGGTGCGCGGCCTCCAACGTTTCTGGCGCGGCATCAGTTCTCCTCCTGGTTCCGGCGGCTGACCTTGAGGAAGGCCAGCACCATCAGCACCACGAGGGCGAAGTTGACCACCGACATCGCCGCGGACTCCCCGATGTCGGTGGACTTCAACTGGTACATGAACACCGTGCTGGTGGCCGTGTCGCTGCTCGGGCCGCCCTGGGTCATGCCCCAGATCACCGGGAAGGAGTTGAAGACGTTGATCAGGTTGATCACCAGGCCGACCAGGAACGCCGGGCGCAGCAGCGGCAGGGTGATCCGCCGGTACGCCTGCCAGGCCGAGGCGCCGTCCACCCGGGCCGCCTCGTACACCTCGGCGGGCACGGTCTGCAGACCGGCCAGCAGGGTGTAGGTGGTGAACGGGAGGGAGACGAACACGGCGACGAAGACCATCCAGGGCCAGGCCGTCGAGGGGTCGCCCAGCCAGTCCCGCGGGCCGTCGACCAGCCCGAGGTCGGTCATGACGGTGTTCAGCACGCCCGCCGTCCGGTCCAGCATCCAGCGGAAGCCGATCGCGGTCATCAGCACGGACGCCGCCCACGGCGCGATCAGCGCCCAGCGGGCGTAGCGGCGGCCGGGGAAGCGCTGGTCGAACAGCTGGGCCAGGGCGAGCGACAGCAGCATGGTCAGGCCGACCACGGCGAGGGTCCAGGCCACCGTGGCCAGCAGGACGTGGCCGAGGTCCGTCTCGTCGAACAGCTTGCGGTACTTGTCCAGTCCGGCCGAGCCGCGGACGAAGCCGCTGGTGCTGACCCGCAGGAACGAGGTGCGGACCATCTCGTACACCGGCCACAGCACCACGGCGAGGATCAGCAGCACGGCCGGGGCGATCCACGGCAGCGGGCCGAAGCGACGGCCTCTGCGCACAGGGGGGTTGGGAGTCACGGGGGTGCCTTTCACGGCCGTCGCCGGGTGCCGGCCGTCACTTGTTCGGGGTCGGCCGGCACTCGCTCGGGGTGGGCCGGCAACTGTCGGGCGCCTGACGTCACTTGTTCGCGACGGCGTCCTGGGCCTTCTTCTGGAGGTCGCCGAGCACCTTGGCCGGGTCGCCCGCGACGGCGCTGCCGACCGACTTCTTGATCTCGGCCGAGACCGCGTCCCAGGTGGTGTCGCCGAGCGGGTAGAACACGGCGTTCGGCAGCAGGGCGAAGAACGGCGCGAGGTCCTGGTGCTTGCCCCCGGTGGTCAGCTCCTGCAGCGCGCTCTTGGTCACCGGCATCAGGTTGTACGTCTCGTCGAAGGAGACCTGGTTGGCCTTGGTGTACGCGAAGTCGAGGAACTTCCGGATCTGGTCGCGGTGCCCGTTCTTCTTGAACGCCATCATCCAGTCCGCCACGCCGAGGGTGGAGGCCAGCGGGCCGTTCTTGCCGGGGATGGGGGCGACCCCGTAGTCGACCTTGCCGTCCTGCGCCATCTGGATCAGCGACGGGTGCCCGTTGAGCATGGCGGCCTTCCCGGCCGCGAAGTCCGCGAACGCGGTCTTGCGGTCGGTGGTGGCCGGGTTGGCGTAGGTCAGCCCCGGGTCGACCAGGTTGGACCTGAGCCAGCGGAAGGTGTCGATGTCGGCCTGGCTGTTCAGGGTGTACGCGCCGTCCTTCCCGGTCGGCCCGCCGTCGTTGCCCAGCTCCCAGATCATGCTCTCGCCCTGGGCCTCCTCCGGCCCCAGCGGCAGCGCGTACGGCGTGACCCCGGGCACCTTGGCCTTCACCAGCTCGGCGTCCTTGCGCAACTCCTCCCAACTGGTGGGCGGTTGGCCGATTCCGGCCTGCTGGAACAGCGCCTTGTTGTAGAACAGTGCCCGCGCCGAGGAGACGAACGGGATGCCGTACTGCACGCCCTTGACCTGCCCCGCCCTGGCGAAGCTGTCGATCAGGTCGCCCCGGGTGTCGGGCGACAGCACGTCCTCGGCCTTGTACAGCAGGTCGTCGGCGACCTTGTCGGCGTACCCGCCGGTCTGCAGCACGTCCGGCACGTTGCCGCTCTGGATCATCGTCTTGACCTGCTTGTCGATGTCGTTCCAGTTCACCACCTGGACGTCCACCTTGATGCCGGGGTTGGCCGCGGTGAACGCGGTGGCGACCCCGTTCCAGTAGTTCTTCGAGCTGTTGGACTCCTTGTCGCCGTAGTCGGCGGCCACCAGCTTGAGCGTCACCTTCCCGTCGGCGTCCGCCCCACCACTGCCGCTCCCGCCGCCACTGCCGCAGGAGGTGAGGGCGAGCGCCCCCAGGGCACACGCCGAGACGAGGGCCAGCACACGTTTGTCCACCGCAGATACCGCCTTCGTGCGTGCTTGATCGGATGATCCAAGATGCTTGAAGAACACTGGTTTTGAGCAGTTTCGAAAGAGCAGCTTGCTGCTCCGGGCGGTTCATGTCAATCGTGACTGCAGTTTTGAGCAACACAACCCCTGACTCTCGGCCCACCGCGCCCCGCTCTGCGCAGAAACGCTCAAACCATGGGGCGGTCCCGGCCCCGCCGGTCGGGCGAGTGGCCCCCGCGGCTCATATGTCGCTCAAATCTCTTCAACTCTTGGTGAGTTGGGCCACATCATGGAGTGCCCGCGGCGGCCGGACACGCCAGGTGTGCCCGGGACGCAGCGCGGGCACCCGTGGGTGCTCGGAGCAGGGGGGCCGAATGTCATCAGGTGTGCGGACGCTTTCCCGGGTGATCACGGCGATCGCGCTCGTGGCCGCCTATGCCGCGCTGCACGTGCTGATCACCGTGGTCGAGAGCCGACAGGCCGAGAGCCGCCTCCAGGACGGCCCGGCCCGCGTCGCCGCGTTCACCGTCCTGGTGGACCGCTTCGCGGCCGGTGACCCGACTGCCCGCGCCGAACTCGTCGCGGCGAGGGCGTGGTTCGAGGAGAACGTGCCCGCCGGCCGGGCCCGGGCCACGGTCGCCGCGGTCACCGGCTTCGTGGACCTGGGCCGGGGCGCCTCCGCCCGGGCGCGGGCCGGTGCGCTCGCGGCGGACGTCGAACGGGATCGGGCGGGCCTCGACCAGGACCTTCGCTCCGAGACCCTGGCGGGGCTGTGGCTCACGGCGGGCGCGCTGGCCTTCGCCGGACCGTCGCTCTGGCTCCGCCGCCGACGCAGGGCGGCGACCGCGGAAGCCGTCCGTACGGTCGGCCGGTTCGCCGAGCGGCATCCGCCCTGGCGCCGGCCGCTGTTCCTGGCCGCGACCGGCCTCGGCTACACCCTGTTCATCGGAGGGATGACCCTCGTGAGCATGGCCCAGCGAACGAATCCGACCGAACACGGCCGACCGATGGCCGTCCAAGTCCTGCTGCTCCCGGTGGGGTTGGCCGCGGTCGGCGCGGGCTTCCTGGTCCTGCGCTACAGCCGGCCCCGTTCGACCCGGGGTGCGGTGCGCGCCCTGCGGGCCGACGGCCGCCGGCCCGTCCTCTACCTCCGCAGCTTCGCCGACGACCGCACCGCGGCCCAGGTCGACGACGGGCAGGCGCTCAACATCCACTCCCGGGAGGAGCAACTCGCCTCCGCCCTGGCGGCGTTCGGCCCGGTGATCGCGGTGGGCAGACCCGGTGAGCCGCTGCCGCTGCTCGGTGCGGCACGGTTCTACCTCCCACTGGACGACTGGAAGCCGACGATCCTGCGGCTGATGGACCTCTCCCAGCTCATCGTGCTGCGGGTGGGTGTCGGCGAGGGGCTGCGCTGGGAGATCGACCAGGTCGTCGCCACCCAGCCCGCCCGCAAGCTCCTCCTGCTGACACCGGGCCGGGTGAGCGAGGCGATCGACAGCCTGGACGGCCGGCTGCCGGTGCCCCTTCCGCTGGAGGGGGTGGCGGCGGACACCTCCTGGATCTCGGCCGCCGTCACCTTCGCACCCGACTGGACACCGCAGGTGACGGCGGTCCAGCCCACGTCCGGCCCGGCGCCCCACGGGCGCTGGATCATGCGTCGCCTCAGGGCGGCCAAGGAGGTGACCTGGGACCCCTCACCGGCGCGCCGGACGGTCGGCGCGATGAAGACCGCACTGGCGGCGGTGGGCGTCCGCGGCCGGATGGTCGTGGTGCGCAGCGACATCAACATGCTCGGCACCTGGGGCAAGGGCATGGTGGCGCTCGCGATCCTGGTCCTGCTCTACCGGCTGCTCGCACTCGCCGCTCCCTGAGAGTGCCCGGCCGCAACCGGCGCCGGGCGGCGGAGCCCGGCGCGACGTCGAGGACGCGGTGAGGACGCGTCGGGAACGCATCGAGGACACCTCGAAGAAACGTCGAGGACACGTCGAGGACAGCACGTCAACGGAGGGAACCCATGAGCAACGCACAGCAACACGGCGCCGGTCGCGCGGGCGGCACCGGGGCGAGGACGCACAGGCCGGTGACCGGTTGGGGCGTCGCCGCGGCGGTGCTGATCGCGGTGGAGGTCCTGCGGGAGGTGCTGGTCTCGGTGGCCAACTGGCGCGACTACCTGCTCATCCACGACTACCTCAACGGGGCGGCCACGGACGCGGACCTCGCGGCCGCCGATTCGGACACCCTCACGACGGTGTCGTCGCTGGCGGCGAGTTTCGTCGTCTGGGCCGCGGCCGGGGTGGCGTTCCTGGTCTGGCTGTGGCGGGCACGGATCAACGCGGAGGCACTGGGGGGTCGCGAGGCCCATCGCCGCTCCCGGATGTGGGCGGTCGGGGCCTGGACGGTCCCCGTGGCCAACCTCTGGTACCCCTACCAGGTCGTCACGGACATCTGGCGGGCCAGCGCGCCCCGGCGGCCGGCTCCCGACACGCTGGTCAAGGCCTGGTGGGCCTGCTTCATCCTGGCCGAGGTCGTCAAACCGGTCCAGTGGCGTCTGGCCAACTCCGAGGAGAGCGAGTCGGACGTGCTGGCCAACGCCAACGCGTCCGCGCTGCTGACGGCACTGTTCCTGGTGGCCGGGGTGCTGGTCATCCTCCTCATCCGGCAGGTCACGACCTGGCAGAACCGGGCGGCGGAAGCCGCGGGCGGTGAGCGGTGAACCCCGTGGCCGCCCGCCCCGCCGATCCCCACCAGCCGCCGGAACTGCTGGAGTTGTACAAGCTCGCGGTGGAGATGGCCGACCGGGTGTCAGCCCGCCGGGGCGCGGCCAACGCCTTCTTCCTCTCCGTGCAGACCGCCCTGGTCACCGTCGTCGGCTTCGGTGTTCCCCAACTGCGGGAGGCCGCGTGGTGGTCGGTGGTCGCCGTCACCGCGGCGGGCCTGACCCTGTCCGCCGCGTGGTGGCTCCAACTGCGCAGCTACCGGGACCTCAACGCCGCGAAGTTCAAAGTCATCAACGAGCTGGAGAACGGCCTGCCGGCCAAGGTCTTCACCGACGAGTGGAACCACCTCAAGCAGACCCCGCGCCAGGCCGGGCGCAAGCGGTACGCGGAACTCGGCATCTCCGAACGGCTCGTCCCCTGGGTGTTCGCCGCGGTGTATCTGGTGATCCTCCTGGGAACGCTGCTCGAATGACCTACCTCGACGAGCTCGCCGACCTCATCCGCTCGTGCCTTCCGGCCGCCGCCGCGCCGCCGGCCGACTCCGACGACCTCTTCCGCAGCTACGCCGTACTGCTCCGGGCGAAGGGGACGCAGGTCACGGACGAGGACGTCCACGACGCCTGGTCGGCGTGGATGCAGTCGACGAACGCCGACCACGGCGCCCTGGTCCCCTTCCAGGACCTCACCCCGGAGACCAGGGCCCTCGACGCCCCGTACGCGGAGGCGATCCGCGCCGCAGCGCGCAAGGCCGGACGGTGACGACCGGCGGCCGGCCCCGGCCCGGGGAGCGTGGCCGCTGAGACAGGAGTCCTCGCGCTCCGAAGGGCCTCGTCACTCGACAAGGCCGGCTGCCGGAAGGAGGCGTGAGTGACCGTCACCCACCGGAAGCGGGGAACTCCGGACGGGCGGAAGACGGCCGAACGGCCCGCGCGCTCGCGGTAGGGTGGCGCGCGCGGTCGGGGAGGCCGCAGGCAGGCATGGTGGTTCGGGCGTACGGCCCGGACGTTCGGGAGGGGAGCGGCGTGGCCGGGGACGTGACGGTGGAGACGATCGACCTGGGGGACGGCACCACGGTACGGGCCGAGGTGATCGGCGAGGTGATCGGCGAGGTGGGCTTCGCCGAGGCCGAAGGAGCCGGGGCCGCCCCGGCCGCCACCCCCGCCGCCGCGGAGTGACCGGCCCGCACCTCGACGGCGCCCGGGCCGAGGCGCTGCACCGCTGCGCCGTCCGGATCGAGGCCGCGGGCGCCTTCCTGGGCAGCGGCTTCCTGGTCGCCCCGGGCCTGGCGGTCACCTGCGCGCACGTGGTGCTGGACCGGCGCGGCCCGGCCGAGGGTTTGGTGGTGCGGCACGGGGCGAGCACGCACCCCGTGCCGCCCGACGCCGTCCGGGCCGAACCCGCCGAGCTGGGCACCGGCCCCTTCGAGGCGTTCCCCGACCTCGCGCTGCTCGCCGTCCCGGCGCTCGGCCCCGGCCACCCGGTGGCCCCGCTGGCGGGCGCCGAGGCCGAGCCGGGGACGTGGCTGACCGCCCTCGGCCACTCCACGGCCACCCCGACACCGGGGGTCAACGAGGACACGGTGGCCCTGCGGGTCGTCGGCCGGTCCGGGGAGTTCACCGCCGTCACCGGCTTCGTGCAACCCGGCCTCAGCGGCAGCATGCTGGCCGGGCCGGACGGGCTGGTGCGCGGCGTGCTCAAGAGCACCCGCTCGCACAAGCAGGACCTGGGCGGCTGGTACGTGCCGCTGGCCGCCCTGGTCGCCTTCCTCGGCCCGGAGGTTCACGCAGCCGCGCCCCCACCGCCGCCCACCGACGCCGACCTGGTGACGGCGCTGATGGCCCTCCCGTACACCGCGCGCGCCGACGGCCGGTTCGACCTGCTGGAGCGGATGGGCGAGCACCTCGGCCTGCCGAACTCCTTCGAGGTCGAGGAACGCTCCGACCGCCGCGACCACCTGTTCCGCATCGTGCGCCGCTGCCGCCACCACCGCGACGCCCCGGCGGCCCTCCGCGCGCTGTACACGGCACTGGAGGAACTCGCCCCCCACGACGGCGCGTTACCGCACCTGCGGGACGTGCTCGGCCGGGCCGCCGGGGACCGCCCCGCGGACGGTCCGGGGAGCTGGTAGGCCGATGCACCCAGGCGCGAACGGCGGCAGGCCGCCGCAGGCCGCCGTCGAGCGGGGCTCCCACTCCGCCGTCGAGCGGGGCCCCCACCTCGCCGCCCCGTTCGAGGAGGCCGAAGCCCTGCTGGCCGACATCCTGTTCGACTTCCAGGGCATCTCCCGACGGGACTTCCGCCAGGGCGTGCTGGAGACGATGGGCCGCTCCCCGGCGTCCCGCCTCTTCCACCTGGACGTCAAGGAGGCCGACACCCCGCGCGAACACGTCCTGGAGATCCTGCGGAGCATCCGCTGCGCCCGCGACCCCCGGGCCGTCCTCGGCTCGCTCGGCGAGGCGCTCAGGGACCACGACCCGTACGGCGGCGCCCTGCCCTGGCTGGAGGTGACCGTGCTCGCGCTGACCGCCGAGACCGGCCTCCCCGCCCGCGCCCTGCTCCACGCCATCACCCTGCTGCGCACCCTGGACCCGGCCCCCGGCCCGCACCAACTGCTCCTCCACGTACCCCCGAACGCGCCCGGCCGCCACCGGATCGACGAGCGGACCACCCTGCCCGAGGTCCTCACCCGCCTGCTGGACCACTTCGGCGGCCCCGACGCCGGCTACGCCCTGGCCTTCCTGGACGGCCTCGCCCGGGACCGCGACCTGCTGCTCCGGCACCCCCGGCTCGGCGACCTGGGCGCCCTGCTGTGCAGCCTCCCGGTCGCCCGCCCCGCGCCCCGGGAGGAGACGGCCGTCCGCCTGATCGTGCAGATCCGGCTGGAACCCGAGACCCCGGAGCACATCGAGGCCGGCCGCTACCACCTCCGGGCGTCCTGCTACCGGCAACCGCTGGCCGGCGGCCCGATCGCCCGCCTCCACGACCTCGTCGCCACCGACTCGCTCGCCCTGGAGGACCTGGTCGCCGAGGGCAGCGCCCGACTGGCCGGCTGGCAGACCCTGCTCGCCGAACTCGGCCGGAACCGGCGCAGCCCCGTCCGGATCGAGTTCCTGCTGCCCAGGGAACTGCTCGGCCACAGCGCCGAACTGTGGTCCCCGACCCTGGACGGACGCCGGATCGGACTGCTGCACCCGGTGGTGGTCCGCTACCTGGACCGCTACATCAACCCGTGGCTGCAGACCGAGGCCTGGTACGACCGGTGGGAGCACCTGTTCGCCGACACCCTCGACCGCGACGCCGCCGACCGGATCGACTGGCCGCCCCTGCACCCCGAACGGGTCGCCGACCTGCCCGGCTGGCTCGACGGCCGCCCCACCGTCGCCTGCCTCGCCCTCGACACCCCGTACGACGAACTCGACCCCCGGGTGCGCGCGGCCGTGCTCGACGCCGTGGAGATCGACGGCGTCCCGGCCATGCTGTGGCGCCGCACCCCCGGCGCCCCGACCGAGGTGGTCGACGCCCTGCTCCGCGACCGCCCGCGCTCCCTCGCCCACCTGCCGGAAGCCGTCCACCGGCACCGCAAGGTCACCCGGGAGGCACCCGCCCAGGACGGCGTCGCCCTCTTCTGGGACGACCCGAACTGCATGGACCCGGACCAGGACGCCGGGTTCCCGGGGATGGTGTGAGGCGGAGGGTGTGAGGCGGAGGGTGTGGGCCGGACGGTGCGAGGCGGATGGCCGGCGGTGAAGCGGGAACCGACGGCGCGGGAAACGACCGCACACAGGGCCGAGGAGTGGGAAACGATGAGAACGAGAACGAGGACGAGGACGAGGCGGTAACGATGCCCGAGAACTGGTGGATCTACCGGGGCACCGGCGTGCCCCACGGCGGCATCGCCGCGCTCCCGCCCGCCCCGGCCTGGCGCTCCTTCGGCGACTGGCTCGACGGCGACGAGGAACTCCCGCCGCCCCCCGCCCAGGAGGCCGCCGGCCTGACGGCCCGCCGCCTCGGCCGCGTCCAGCAGGCCACCGCCTACCAGGCCGACGAACGCGAGGTCCACCTCGTCAACCTGGCCCTCCACCTGCGCCGCCCGCTGCTGATCACCGGCAAGCCCGGCGTCGGCAAGTCCACCCTCGCCTACGCCGTCGCCCACGAGCTGGGCCTCGGCCCGGTGCTGCGCTGGCCGATCAGCAGCCGCTCCACCCTGCGCGACGGCCTCTACACCTACGACGCCATCGGCCGGCTCCACGAGGCCGGCCTGCACGCGCCGCAGGACGGCCCGCACCGCAGGCCGCCCGCCATCGGCCGGTTCCTGCGCCTCGGCCCGCTCGGCACCGCCCTGCTGCCCTGGCGCACCCCCCGCGTCGTCCTCATCGACGAGATCGACAAGAGCGACATCGACCTGCCCAACGACCTCCTCAACGTCTTCGAGGAGGGCGAGTTCGAGATCCCCGAACTCCAGCGCCTCGGCCCGGGCCCGCAGGAGGTCGCCGTCGCCGACCCCGGCCGGCGCGCCGTCGTCCGCGGCGGCCACGTGCGCTGCGCCCACTTCCCGCTGGTCGTCCTCACCAGCAACGGCGAGCGGGAGTTCCCCTCCGCCCTGCTGCGCCGCTGCGTGCGGCTGGAGATCCAACCGCCCACCGAGGAACGGCTGGCCGCCATGGTCGCCGCCCACCTCGGCGCGGACGGCAGCCCGGACGGTACCCAACGCGCCGAGCTCATCACCGAGTTCCTGCGCCGCCAGCGCGAGGACGGCGCCGACCTGGCCAACGACCAGCTGCTCAACGCCCTGCTGATGGCCGAACGCGGCCTGTGGGGCAGCGGACCGGGGCGCGACGTCATCCAGGACGTCCTGCTGCGCCCGCTCAACGAGAGCTGAGGCGGCGGCCGGTGGACGGGTTCGGTACGGACGGCGAGCCGGCGGTGCACGCCGCGCTGCGGCAGGCGCTGGCCGCCCTCGTCGCACCCGAGGACGGCGCGTCGCAGCCCCAGGATCTAGCCGACGTGCTGTGGATCTCCCAACTGGCCGGCCTCGGCCCGCTCACCGCCACCGCCACCGACGCCGATGCCGATGCGGACCCGGAGTCGCCGGGCGGCCACCCCGCACCCCCGGCCACCCCGCACCCGAACCCGCACCAGCCGTCCGCCGACCCCCGCCAGGACCCCCGCCGCCCCGCCGACACCGACCCCGACCCCGACCGGCCCCGACCGCCCGCCCCCACCACCCTGCGGCCCGGCCCCAAGGTCGAACTCCACCCCCGCCACGCCCCCGCCGAACCCGCCGACCCCGACCACCCCGGCGGCCCCGCCCGCGGCGCCGAGGTCGTCCAGGTCACCCGGCCCCCCGCCCTGCCCGGCGCCCTCGCCATCGCCCGCGCCCTGCGGCCGCTGCGCCGCCCGCTCACCCAGCGCCCCGGCGGCCGCAGGCCCTCCCACCTCGACGAGGAGGCGACGGCGGAGGCCACCGCCGAGGCCGGGGTGCTGCTGCCGGTCTGGCAGCGGACCGAGCCCCGCTACTCCGTCGACCTGCTGGTCGACACCGGCGCCACCATGGCCGTCTGGCACGACCTCGCCGGTGAACTCGCCACCCTGCTCGAACGCCACGGCGCCTTCGAGGAGGTCCGCACCTGGTCCCTCGACACCGACCGGGGCACCCCGCACCTCACCCCCTTCCGCCGCCGCCGCACCGCCGCCCCGCCCCCCGCCGCCCCCGACCCGAACTGGTCCCGCCCGCTCGCCGACCCGCACGGGCGCCGGCTCCTGTTCGTCCTCACCGACGGCGTCGGACCGGCCTGGTACGGCAGGGAGTTGGTGCCCTTCCTGGTTTGCGCCGCAGCCGCCGGACCGGCCGCCGCCCTTCAGGTGCTGCCCCGCCGGCTCTGGCACCGGACGGCCCTGCGCGCCGCCCCCGTCGAGGCCCGCGCCGCCACCCACGGCCGGCCCGTCCCGCGGCTGCGCACCGAGAGCACCCTGCCCGGCATCCCGCGCGGCCGGGCCGGCGCGTCGGCCCGGGCCTCGGTCGGCTGGCTGCCGGTCCTGGAGATCGACGCCGACTGGATCGCCCCCTGGGCCGACCTCACCGCCGGCCGCACCACCGGCTGGACGCCCATGCTGGCCGCACCGCTCAGCGGGATCCCGCGCCCGCCGCGCCCGCGCACCAGGGACACGGCCGCGCGCCCGCCCGCCGACCGGGTCGCCGCCTTCCGGGCCGGCAGCTCCCCGAACGCCCACCGGCTCGCCTGCCACCTGGCGGCGGCGCCGCTCAGCCTGCCCGTGATGCGGCTGGTCCAGCGGTCGACCGTGCCGGAGTCCGGGCAGCGGGAACTCGCCGAACTGTTCCTGTCCGGGCTGATCGAGGTGCGGGAGAAGGCCGCCGACCCGGACGAGGTGGTGTACGACTTCGTCGACGGCGTCCGGGAGGAACTGCTGGGGGAGCTGACCCGCACCGAGTCGGTCCGGGTGCTGGAGCACGTCCTCGCCAAGGTCTCCGGCCGGGTCGCCGCGACCTTCGGCGGCACCCTCGACTTCCGCGCCCTCGCCGCCGCGACCAAGGACTCGCGGCACCGGCTCCCGGAGCGCAGCCGCCCGTTCGCCGAGGTCGCGGCCCGGGTCCTGGCCGGGGCCGGCGGCCAACACGTCACGATCGCCCGGCACTTGAGCAGCGCCGTCGGCGACCGGACGTTCCGGCGGGAGCTGCTGACCCCGCCCCCACCGGTCACCAGCCCGCCGGACCCGCCGCGGATGATCGGACGGCAGGAGGAACTCGACCGGCTCGTCCAGGCCTGCGAACGAGGGGGCACGAGGACCCGGCTGATCGCGATCGAGGCGGCCCAGGGCATGGGGAGGCGCCGCCTCCTCCAGGAGTACGTCCGGTTGCACGGCGGGCAGCACCCCTTCATCCACTGGATCAACGGGCAGACCGCCGACACGATGGCCACCGGCTTCGAGCGGTTGCGGGCCGCCCTGGGCGCGGAGAGCGCCGACCGCCTCGACGAGCGGCTCGACGCCCACCCGAACTGGCTGGTCATCGTGGACGACCTGTGGTCGGACGACCTGTACCCGCGCGAACTCGCCCGGCTCCTCGACTCCGAGGGGGGCCGGGTGATCGTCACGACCAACTCCCGCGAGGGAAAGCCCTTCCTGCAGTCCGCGACGACCATCGTCCTCGCCTTCCTCACCGAGGACGAACTCCGCGAGGAGATCCGCCACCGCCTCGGCGACGCCTACCGGCGGATCGAGTACGCCCAGGAGTTCCAGCACCTCCTCGACCGGATGCCCCGCCGCCCGGACGAACTGGCGACCTGGCACCTGGACGAGAAACTGGCCGTGCTGGTCGGGCCGGAGGGGGCGGGGGACTCCTACTCCACCGTCCGCAGCTTCCGCCTGCCCAGCCCGGCCCTGGCGATCGCGACGGTGCACGATCCCGACGGTGCCGGTACCGCACTTGCCGTCTACAGCGTGGACGGAGTGATGCGCCACATCGACGTGACGACCGGGCAGGAGTCGGCCCCTCCGCTGACCCTGAACGCGGGCCTCCCGGAGTTCGTCGTGATGGCGCAGATCAGTGAGCACCCACACGTTCTCTGCGCGACGGATGCCGCTGGCGGAGTCGTCTTCTGGCTCGCCCGCGACGGATCTCTCATCTCCACCGAACGAGGCTTCGTCAAACCGGTGGTGGCCATCGCGCCTTTCGGGAGCGCGGACGGAGAGCAAGTCCTCTGGACCTCGGACATCGACGGCCGCATGCACGTCCGGGGCCCGCGGGACCGCGATACGGGCCTGGAGCTGAGGGGCCTGCCCGGGGGCCATCGTTCCTGGGCCATGACCATGCTGCCCCAACGGGACGGGCGGCAGCTCCTGATCGGCGTCGACCCGACCGGACGCCTCCACCGCTGGCAGCCCGAGGACCCGTCGACCGCCGAGTTCTTCGCCGCCGCCGTGGTCGACCCCGGCCGGGCGCGGACGATCGTCGGGATCAGCGGTGATGACACCCGCTGCGTGCTCGCCTCGATCGGCGACCGGGACACCCACATCCACATCTGGGAGTTCGAGGGCCGCTGGCGCGCCGACCGCCGGCGAGAGGAGCGGAGGAGCGGGGACCGCGCGCGTGAGGCCGAACGGCCGCTCGTCGCGGAGCGGTTCCGCCTGGTCGAGCGGATCGCCCAAGGGCGGCGGAGCGAGGTCTGGCGGGCCCGCGACGAGCGGGACGGTTCGACGGTCGCGGTGAAGTCCTTCGCCCGGGAGCACCTCTTCCCCGAACTGGACCAGGGCCTGTTCCAGCAACAGGCCGGGATGCTCGCCGAACTCGACCATCCGGGCCTCGTCGCCTTCCACGGTTCCGGCAGCGACACCGAACGCCTCTACCTGGCCATGGAGTTCATCGACGGGCCCAACCTCAGAAGCATGCTCGACGGCGGCTCCGTACCCTCGCACGAGGCCGCGGTCATCGCCCACGGTGTGGCCGAGGCGCTGGTGTACCTGCACGGCCACGGGATCGCGCACGGCAGGATCGAGCCCGCCAACATCCTCATCCGCCCGGACGGCAGCCCCGTCCTCTGCGATCTGGGCATCGACCTGGACGGGAACGGCACGACGGACCGGACCGTCGACCTCTTCGACCTCGGCACCGTCCTCCAGGAGACCGGAGTGCCCGATACCCTGCACGGCCTCGTCCTCGACCTGGTGCACCCGGACCCGCGCCGCCGACCGTCCTCCGCCGCCGAGGTCCTCCAGCGGATCGCCGCCTCCGGAGCCCTGGTCCGGCCCGACCGCACGACGGCGCCGCCCCTGAGGTTCACGCTGCTCGGAGAGGTCCGCGCCTGGCGCGGGGACGAAACGGTGGAGCTCGGATCGGGGGAGCGGAAGGCGCTGCTCGCCGCCCTGTTGAAGTACCGCCGTCGGCCCGTCCGGGCCGAGGTGCTGATCGCGGAGGTACGGCAGCGGCACACCTCGTCCAACCGTGACATCGACGAAGTGCGATCCCACATAACGGAGTTGGGGAGAGTCCTCAATTCGCCGTCGGACCCTCGCAAGGTGCTGGAGGAGCTGGCGGACCACCACACCTGGGTCCTGAACGTCGTCTCCGAGCAGATCGACACCGTGCTCTTCGAACAGGCCCTGGAACGCGCCGAGACGGCCCGCGCCGACGCCGACCCGGCGGAGGCCCGGCGGCACGCCGAGAAGGCCCTCGCCCTCTGGCAGGGGCCGCCACTGGCCGACGTGCCGGGACCGCTGGCGGACATCGAGCGGATCAGGCTGACCCTACTGTACGAACGCGCCCAGGAGTTGATGGTCGAAGCGGCGGAGGACACCCGCCTCGGCTACCGGCTGCTCGGCCCCCTACGCGTCCTGCGGGGCAGCGAGCCGCAGCCCGTCGGCTCACCGGAGCAGCAGGCCGTCCTGGCCACCCTCCTGCTGCACGCCCCGGCACCGGTGCCGACCGCGGGCCTGGTCGACGCCCTCCACGGCGAAGCTCCGCCACCCCAGGCCGTTGCCGCCGTGCGCACCTACGTCTCCCGGCTGCGCTCCGTCCTCGGCGACCCCACCCAGCCGCGCGGCGCGGCCGACACCCTACAGACGGTCGGCGATGGCTATCGGCTGACCGTCGATCCGGACTCCCTCGACGTGGCCGTCTTCGAGCAGCGCCTGGCCGAGGCCCGGCACTCGCAGGAGACAGGGGACGTGTCCGAGGCGTACACCCTGCTGCGGTCCGCGCTCGACCTCTGGGACGGCACGGCGCTGGACGGCGTCCCCGGGCCGTACGCCTCCGGCGAGCGCACCCGGCTGACCGAGCGGCGGATGGCGGCCACCGAGGAGATGTACGCCACCGGCCTGGCACTCGGGCAGCACTCGGAGCTCGCGAACGCACTCGAACGGCTCGTCCACGAGAACCCGTTGCGCGAGCGGTTGTGCGCGCTGCTGATGCTCGCCCACTACCGGTCCGGTCGGCGGACCGTGGCACTCGTCGCCTACGGGCAGCTCCAGCGCGCGCTGCAACAGGAGTTGGCCGTCGAGCCGAGCCCGTTGGTGACGCGGCTATACGAGATGATCCGAACGGACGATCCCGAACTTCGCAGCCCCGGTGGGGTCGAGGCGGTCATCATGGCCCCCGGTTGGGTGGACGCGTCCATGATCGCGGCCCCCGACCGGTCCTCCCACGGCAGTACCTCGCAGGGCGTGGTGATCGGGCTCGACGACGTCCGACAGGCCCCGGTGTCCGTCGACTTCCAGGCCGGCCCGCTGTTCGCCGTCTTCGGCGACACCGGGTCCGGGAAGACGGCGCTGCTCCGCCTGCTGGTCAAGCGGCTCACCGAGCGCTTCACCCCGGACGAAGTGGGCTTCCTGGTGGTGGACTTCGAGGCCTCGCTGCGGGACGAGGTGCCGCCCGAGTACCTCGTCCACTACGCGGGGGACATGTCGAGCCTGGCCACCCTGGCCCGGATCCTGCGCATCGCGGTCACCAGCCGGACACCCGGGTCACGGGGGCACAAGGACATCGTCCTCGTCGTGGACGACCTGGACGTGGTCGCCGCGAACGAGGACAACCCGTTGCCCTCCCTGGCCGCATTCCTGCCGCGGGCCGGGGAGCTCGGCCTCCGCGTGATCGTCGCCGACCACTCCGTGGGCGCCGGCCAGGCCCGCACCGCCGACCCGTTCCTCGGGGCCGTGTGCGGCTACGGGGGGCAGGGCGTGCTGCTGTCCGGTGACGGCCGGGAGGGCTACCTGCTCGGCAGCGTCACGCCCCGGCCCCTCCCGCCGGGCCGGGGAATCCTGGTGACGTCCGATCGCCCGTCCGGAACACTGTTCCAGGCCACCTGGGTGCCGGACGGAAGAGACCGATGACGACTGACGACGACGCGATGCCACTCTTTCGAGCCGTCATGATCTTCGACTGGTACGACGGTCCCCGGGCAGGGGTCGCCCGGGTGGAGACCGAACGCGGGAACTGGTGGTACTTCCGCACGCTCGCGACCCGCTTCGACCCGGACGACCTCGACCACGTCCTCTACGCCCTCTCGGCGATCCCGGTGGAGGGATCGGCCCTCCTGGAGTCCGAGTTCGGCGATCCAAGGCTCGGGCCGTTGGTCTGGCCGGGCGACCCGGGGGAGGTGTCCGCGCGGGTGGCCGAGGCGGCGGAGGCGGACGTGTCCGACCCGATGTACGTCGGGCGAGTGGCCGGGAGCGACCGGCGGTGCGAACTGGGGAATGCGCACGGGTCGTTCGCCCTCACCGGTGGGGCCGGGCGATGACCGGGGGTGGCGAGGAGGCGGACACGGCGACGCACGCCGCCGAGCACCCCCGCGAGCTGGACGCGATCCACGACCGGTGGATCACCCGGCGTCACCGTGGGGGCGCGGACGACGATGAGTGGTACCGCCAGCAGTGCGGCTTCTGCCGTCACTGGTTCCCGTTGGCCGGCACCCTGGGGCTGGACTACGGGGCGTGCGCGAACGGGGAGTCGGAGTTCGACGGGACGGTGCGGTTCGAGCACGACGGCTGCGAGTGCTTCGCGCGCTCGGGCCGGTGGTCCGTCCCGTCGGACTTCTGACGACGGCCGGCGGGGGATCAGAGTGCCGGGACCTCGGGGAGGCCGAACATGCCGGGGTTGGTGCGGATCTTCTCCCGCAGGTCGACCCGCAGGTCGACCCGCTCGGCTCCCCGCTGCGCCCCCGGCTCCGCCGTCCAGGCGTACACGGGCTCGGTGAGTTCGGGGTTGACGAAGTACATCAGTGCGGTGCGCTCGGGCAGGCGCAGGTTGCGGACCTGGTGGTAGAGGGCGGGGACGCGGCCGGCGGTGAGGTCGGTGAGGACCGAGCCGGGCATCAGGATGACCTCGTCGGGGGCGGTGTCCACCGGGCGGGGGGTGCCGTTGAGGAAGAGTTCGAGGCCGGGGGCGGTGGCGTGGATGACGGTGACCAGGTGGCCGTCCTCGTGGCGGTCCTGGAGCAGGTCGCGGTCGGAGCCGGTGGCCGTGTAGTCGTTGAGCTGGAGGTAGGAGGCGGCTTCGAAGGCGGGGGGCCGGTGCCCGCCGAGTCGGGTGGCGAGCTCGCCGACGGTGTGGGTGACCAGTGCGGCGAGGTGGCGGCGCCAGGCGAGCAGGGCGTCGGTGAGGTCGGGGAGTTCGGCCGCGTGGGGGATCAGGTCGAGGCGGTCGTGCCAGAGGGTGAAGCAGTCGTTGAGGTCGGGGCGGTCGGAGCGGACCGAGAACTCGCGGCCGAGCGGGCGGTAGCCGGAGTTGAAGTCGCCGGTCGAGTAGCGGAACTTGCGTTCTGTCGGCCGGCCGAAGAACGTCCGGCTCTCGCCGAGCACCCGGTGCAGCAGGTGCGCCGCGCCGTCGTCGAGCGTGACCCGGGCGTAGCCGTCGCGCAGCAGATCGTCGGCGGCCCTAGCGGCGGCCCGCACGGCGGCCTGCGCGGCGACGTGGGTGGTGGTGTGCGTGGCAACGGTGTGCATGATGCGTCCCTCCTCCGTACCCGGGCCCTTGATCGGGCCCCGGATCGACGGTACGCGGAGAAGATGCCGGGATTTTGAACCGTTGACGGAACGTGTGTACCGGGCGTGCGTCAGGAGTGTGTCAGGGCCGGACGGCGAAGACCCAGCGGTTGGCGGCGAGGGTGTCGTCCGGTTCGGGGAGCGGCCCGCGGCCGTAGTGGCGGGTGAACTCGAAGGGGGTGTGGTCGGTGGTGGACCAGCCGTGCGCGCGGAGGTCGGCGGGGGTGTCGGGGCGGGGTTCGGCGTCGAAGAGGGCGAGCAGGTCGATGCCGGTCCGGTCGCGGGTGGCGGTGTAGACGGGGTTGGCGCGGACGGCCGCGGACTCGATGCCGAGCTTGGCCTCGTAGGCGAGGGTGGAGCCGGGGGCGCTGAGCCGGGCGACGGTGGCGAAGAGTTCGCGTTCGGCGGTGCCGGGCAGGTAGAGCAGCAGGCCTTCGGCGAGCCAGGCGGTGGGCCGGTCGGGGCGGAAGCCGGCGTCGGTGAGCGCCTGGGCCCAGTCGGTGCGCAGGTCGGTGCCGACGGTGACCCGGTGGGGGGTGGTCGGACGGGCTTCGATGCCGTCCAGGACGCCCTGTTTGAAGGCCAGTACCTCGGGCCGGTCGATCTCGTAGAGGGCGCAGTCGGACGGCCAGTCGAGCCGGTACGCCCGGGCGTCCAGTCCGGCGCCGAGCAGGACGACCTGGCGGGCGCCGAGTTGGACGGCGCGCAGCAGCTGGTCGTCCAACGCCCGGGTGCGCAGGGCGAAGTAGCGGCCGAGCCGGCCCCACAGCGGGTCGGCCTCCCCGGCCGGGACGTCCTGGGGGTGGAGCGGCCAGTCGGCGGCGGCGGGGACGGCGCGGACGAAGTGCTCCGCGTACGGGTCCCGGGCGAGGGCGTCGGGGCGGTGGGTCTCGATCGCCCGGGCGGCGGCGACCAGGACGGCGGTGAGGGCCACGCCTTCGGCGACGGCGTGGCCGTCGGTGCCGGGGGTGCCGGGGGTTCCGGTCGGGTCGAGGGTCTCGGTCGCGCCGACACTCATGTGCGCTCCTGTGGTCGGGGGGCGGGGGTCTCGGGAGGGTTGGTCCAGACGTCGAGCCGGTCGCGGGTGGTGACGCGGGCGCCGTACACCCGCTGCATGAAGCCGAGGACGGCCTCGTCGGGCAGGTGCAGCGCTGCCGTGCAGTCGGCGAGGACGGTGATGTGGAAGCCCTTCTGGAAGGCGGTGCGCGCGGTGGTGTCGACGCACACGTCGGCGAACACGCCCGTCATGGCGAGGTGGTGGACGCCGCCGTCGACGAGGTGCCGTTCGAAGCCCGCGCTGAGGAAGGCGTCGAAGCAGGCGTGCTTGGTGAACACGGCCTCGTCCGCCCTCGGCGTCACGGCGTGGAACTCGGCGCCCCAGCTGCCGTCGAGGCACTTGGGCCGTTTGCCGAGCGCGGCGTCCCGGTGGCGCCAGCTCGCGCCCTGGTGGGCGGGGTCGCCGAGGAAGCGGACGAAGACCACCTCGGTGCCGTGGGCGCGGGCCGCCTCGATGGCCCGGGCGGTGTTGGCGGCGACGGTGGCGAGCCGAGTCGGGTCGCCGGGGTAGCGGGCGGCGGCGACGGGCCCGGCGCAGAAGTCGTTCTGCAGGTCGACGACGACCAGGGCGGTACGGCCGGTCGGCGGCGCGGCGTTCACGCGACCGCCCCGGGCAGGGCGCCGGCGGCGGCAGTCACGGTCCAGCTAACGGCGAGTGCGGCGGCGGGTGTCACGGTGCGGCCCCCTCCTCGGCTCGGGTTCCAGCGGGGATCGGACGGTACGTGCCCGATTGGTATCCCACTATTCACCACGGTGTCGGGTGAGCGGGACGTGATCGCCGGGGTTCACCTGATGGGGTCAACTTGGCCCGGCGCTGATGGACCGGGTTCTGTGAGGAGGGCACGGCCGGCTGCCGTGTGGCCTCCCACGTCCGAGCCACCTATGGGGTGGCTGGGACGCGTGAATCACGCCCCGCTCTCCACGCGGTCGCGCCCTTGCGGCCGGTGTTGCGGGACGCGTTCCGGTAGGCGTGGGCAACAACCCCGCAGTCGGAGATGCCAGGTGAACCGGATCCAGTCGTCAAGGAGTTGACCCGGGGCGTCAGCGCGCCGTGGCGAGCTGCCAGTCGGCGGGACCGGCCGGCGGCAGGTGGCCGGGCAGGCCGGGGGTCCAGCGCTTGGTGCCGTCCGGCAGGACGGCGAGCGCCTCCACCCCGGGCCGGCGGGCCGCCCAGGCGAGGGCCCGGTCCGGGCCCATCGCGAAGGCGGCGGTGGCCCAGGCGTCGGTGCGGGCGATGCCGGTGCCGGGGGCGCCCACCAGGGTGAGCGAGGCGAGGCCCTCCGCCGGCCGGCCGGTGTGCGGGTCCAGGACGTGGGCGCCGCGTTCGGCGGTGCCGGAGGTGGCGATCGCGAGGTCGCTTCCGCCCAGGACGGCGGCGAGTGCGCCCGGCCGTCCGGGGTGGGCGACGCCGATCCGCCAGGGCCCGCCGCAGGTCTGCACGTCGCCGCCGCCGTTGACGCAGAACTGCCGGGCCCCGGCGGCGCGCAGCAGCCGGGCGGCCTCCTCGACGGCCCAGCCCTTGACCCAGCCGCTGGGGTCGAGCCGGCCGCCGGGGCGCTCGGTGAAGTAGCCGTCGGTCTCGGCCGCGACCTCGCGGCAGGCGTCCAGGACCGTGCGGACCTCGGGATCGCAGTCGGCGAGGGCCAGGTCGCCCCGGTCGAGCCGGCTGATGTCGCTCTCCGGCCGGTACGGGGAGAACACCGCGTCGATCCGGTGCAGCCGGTCGGCGACCTGCCGCAGCGCCTCGGGGGTGCCGGGGCCGGGGTCGCGGACGGCGATCGAGAACACGGTGCCCATCACGGGCTCGGCGTGCCGCAGCACCGGGCGTCAGCCCTTCGCCCGGTCGAGGGCGCTCTGCAGCGAGCGGATGTAGCCGTCGCTGGTGTAGGTCGCGCCGCTGACGGCGTCGATCTGGGCGTTCTGCGCGGAGATCGCCTCCTGGTTGAGGGTGGGGAGGGCGTCGGCGTTGATCTCGCGGTCCCGGCGGTCCTCGGTGGGGTACTTGACCACGTCGACGCCGGTGATCCGGCTCCCGGCGAGGGTGACCTGCACCTGGACCGGGCCGTACCGGGTGTTGATCGTGTCGCCGCTGACCTTCCGGGTGGCGCCGCCCGCCGCGGACGCGGGCGCGGGCGCGGGGGACGCGGACCCGGTCCCGCTGCCCGAGGACGAGCCGGACCCGGACCCGGAATCGGCCCCGGACGAGCTACCCGCCCCCGAGCTGATCACGGGTGCGTTCCCGGTCGCCTGGTGCGGTTTGAGGGAGAGCAGCAGCACCACCCCGGCGGCGGTGGCGGCACTGGTGACGACGGCTCGGCGCATGGACGGCTCCTCGTGTGGTCGGGCTCAGAAGGCGAAGGACTCGTGGTGGATCCGCCCCGGCCGCACCCCGGCGGCCCGCAGCGCCCGTACGGCCTCCGCGGTGACGGCCTCGGGCCCGCACAGGTACACCTCGTGCTCCGCGAGCCCCGGCACCAGGCGGGCCAGCGCCGCCCCGAGGTCGCCGACCTGCTCGCGGGGGCCGAGCAGCTCGTGCACCGTCGCGCCGCGCCGCCGGGCGATCTCCGTCAGCTCCGCCCGGAACAGCACGTCCTCGGCGCGCCGGGCCCGCTGCACCAGGGTGACCTCGCCCGGCAGGGTCTCGAACAGGGCCCGCAGCGGGGTGATCCCGACGCCCACCCCGAGCAGCAGTACCCGGCGCCGGCGCTGCCGGCGCCCGGTGAACGCGCCGTACGGCCCCTCGGCCCGGACCGGGGTGCCCGGGCGAAGCCGGGCGACGGCGGCGCTGTGGCCGCCGAGGTCCTTGACGGTGAACCGGAGGAAGTCCGGGCGGGTCGGCGCGGACAGCGAGTACGGGTTGGCGGCCCAGCGCAGCCCGGGGGCCTGGAACTGGAGGCGGAAGAACTGGCCGGGCTCGGCGCGGAGTTCGTCGAGCCGCCGACCGGACAGGAACAGCGACACCACGCCCGGTCCCTCCGGCCGGATCTCGGCGACCCGCAGCCCGTGCCGCCGGTCGAGCAGCCAGGGCCGCAGCAGCCGGAACCAGCCGAGCAGCGCCGCCGTCCCGAAGTAGAGCGCGTACCAGGCGGCCCGGCCGGGTCCGCCGCCGAGGTCGGCGCCGGTGGTCAGCTGGTGGGCGAAGGCCAGCGCCACCGCGAGGTAGGTGGCCAGGTGCAGGTGGTACCAGGTCTCGTAGGAGAGCCGGCGGCGGGCCGCCCGGGCGGAGACCGCTCCGGTGCCGAGCATCAGCAGGGTGCCGAAGGCGGCCTTGAGCATGTCGGGGTAGTGGAAGACGATCTCCACGCCCTCGTCGAGCGGCCCGCGCCCGTCGGTGAGCGCGTACCCCCAGACCACGGTCAGCAGGTGCACGGTGACCAGGCCGACCAGCCAGCGGCCGCCGTATGCGTGCCAGCGGGCCAGCCGGTCGGCGCCGACCCCGCGCTCCACGGCCGGCAGCCGGGCCATCAGCAGGAGCAGCACCGGTGCGGCGTACCCGGCGAGCAGTCCGGTGATCCGCCCGGCGCCGGTCAGCCAGCCGGCCGCGCCGGCCACCGAGGAGGTGTCCGCCCACCACAGCCCGAGCACGCCGAGCGCGCCGGCGGCGATCAGGCCGAGCGCGGCGCCCGGCGGCAGCGCGAGCGGCGGGCGCTCGGCCGCCCGGTGACGCGGGCCGGCCGGCGCCTGCCGGGACTTCGGTGCGGTGGCAGTGGCCATCGGGGAACCTCCTTGACTCCCGGGGGCGGCACGGCCCCGCCCGGGCGGTCCACGATCGCACCGCAAGCTCTGAGTCGCCTCTGAGCGGGACCGCCGCCGGCGCCCGCCATCACCACCGTTTCCCCTGGTCAGAGGCCATATGGGGCCCACGAACGGCCCCCGCTGATCTCACGGCTTTCTCATCGCGGCAGCCCGGCAGCCCGGCAGCCCGGCAGCCCGGCAACCCGGCAACCCGGCAACCCGACAGCCCGGCAGCCCGGAAGTCCTAGCCGACCCGGACCACGTACTTGCCCCGGACCCCGCCCGCCTCCAGCGCCCGGTGGGCCGCCGCCGTCTCCTCCAGGGGGAAGACCGTGTCCACCGCGGGGCGCAGCTTGCCCTCGACCACGTGGCGGGCGAGGTCGTCGAAGTCCGCCTGCCCGGGGTTGCCGCTGAAGAAGCGCACCCGGCCGCGTCCGTGGACGGTGCTGGCCGCGAGGTAGCCGAAGGACGCGGCGGGCCGTTTCGGGTCGAAGGCGAGGGTGACCATGCGCCCGCCGGGCGCCAGTCGGCGCCGGTAGGCCCGCAGGTCGGTCCCCGCCGTGTCCAGGACCACGTCGAAGCGGTCCAGGTCCGCGGCCCGCACCGTCCGGTGGTCGATCGCCCGGTGCGCGCCGAGCCCGCGGACGAAGTCGAGGCCGGTGGCGCGGGCGAGGGCCGTGACCTCGGCGCCGTAGGCCCGTCCGAGCTGGACGGCGGCGTTGCCGACACCGCCCGCCGCGCCCCGGACGAGGAGCCGCTCGCCGGGGCGCAGCCCGGCCTTGTCCCGCAGGGCGGTGATGGCCGCGGTGGCCACCGGCAGGGCGGCGGCGTCCACCGGGTCGATGCCGTCGGGGAGCCGCCCGACCCGCGCGGCCGGCACGCTCACGTACTCGGCGGCGCTGCCGAACCCGGAGGTGCGGCCCAGGACTCCCCATACCCGGTCGCCGGGCGCGAACCGGGTGACTCCGGCGCCCGGTTCGGCGACCTCGCCGGTGAAGTCCAGGCCGACCCGCTGGGGGAAGGTCCGGCCGCTCAGGAGCCGCAGACGGCCCGAACGGACGGTCAGTTCGCCGCCGTTGACGCTGAACGCGCGCACCTTCACCAGCACTTCGCCGGGGGCCGGCTCGGGGCGTGGCACGCGGCCCACGTACAGCACCTCGGGGCCGCCGTAGCGGTCGTACAGGACGGCCTTCATCATCCGGTCGTTCATCGTTCTCCCTTTCCGGCCCGGGGACTTGCGGGTCCGGCAGCGACCGTAGGCTCTCAAGTGGACGCAATCGTCCGTTTGGACCGGAAGCGAGAGACAGTGATGGTGGATTCCTCTCGGATCACAGCCCGGGGCGGGGTGCGGGCGGACGCCCGGCGCAACCGGGAGCGCGTCCTCGTCGCCGCCCGGGCGGTCTTCGCGGAGCACGGGATCGACGCCCCGATGGCCGCCGTGGCCCGTCGGGCCGGGGTCGGCGTGGCGACGCTGTACCGGCACTTCCCGACCCGGGACGCCCTGGTGCGGGGCGCGTTCGCGCAGCAGATGCAGACCTGCGCGCGGGCGCTCACCGAGGCCCTGGCCGCCCCCGACCCCTGGCAGGGCTTCCAGCGGTTGATCGAGACGGTCTGCGCGTTGCAACGGGAGGAACGCGGGTTCCCGGCCGCGTTCGTCACCGCCTTCCCGGACAGCGGGTCGCGGCACGCGCACGCCCGCCGACGGGCCGAGCGCGACGTCGCGACCCTGGTGCGCCGGGCGCAGGCCTCGGGCGCGCTGCGGCCCGACTTCCACCCCTCCGACCTCGCCGTGGTGCTGCTGGCCCACTGCGCCCTGGTCACCGCCCTGCCCGACGACGGTGCGGCGTCCCGGCGCCTGGTGGCCTACCTGCTCCAGTCGTTCCGCGCCGACGGGGCCCGCGGACCGCTGCCGCCGCCGGCCGCGCTGACCCTGCGCGACCTCCCGACCGCGGCCGACGGCCGAACCCCCTCGCCGCCCGCCCACCCCGGTACATGACGTAACGTCAGAAGCTCACGCGCAGGATTCTGACGACCACGTGAGAGGTACCGACATGCCCCGCCCAGCACACATCGCGATGGTGAACATCCCGGCGCACGGCCACGTCAACCCCAGCCTGGACGTGATCCGGGAGCTGGTCTCCCGCGGCCACCGCGTCAGTTACGTCAACGACCCGACCTTCGCCGAGCAGATCGGGACCACCGGCGCCCGGCTCGTGCCGTACGAGACCGGCCTGGAGATCCTCAAGGGCCGTGCGGTCGTGCCCGGGACCAATGTGCACGGCATGGTCTTCGGCGAGGCGCAGGCCATGCTGCCCCGGATGCGGGAGGCCTTCCACGACGACCGGCCCGACCTGGTGCTGTACGACTTCATGGCGTACGCGGGACGGGTCCTGGCCGACGGCTGGGGCGTCCCGTCGATGCTGGTCTCGCCGTCCCGGATCGCCCAGGCCGACCCCGAGGCGGAGCCGTTCCGGACGGTCATGGCGGCCCTGGAGGCGGAGGGCGTACCGGAGCGCTTCGCCAAGTGGCTGGCCGAGAACGGGGTGGCGCCCCGCGACATGTTCTCGTACATGCTGCGCCCGGACCGCGGGCTCGCGCTGATCCCCCGGGCGCTCCAGAGCGCGGTCGACGAGGTCGACCCCGAGGTCTTCTCCTTCGCCGGCCCCTGCCTCGACAACCGGGAGCACCAGGGCGGTTGGACCAGGCCGCAGGGCGCGCAGAAGGTCCTGCTGGTCTCGCTCGGCTCCGCCTTCACCCACCAGCCGGCCTTCTACCGGGCGTGCCTGGAGGCCTTCGGGGACCTTCCCGGCTGGCACGTCGTGCTCCAGGTCGGCAAGGCGACCGACCCGGCGGAGCTGGGGCCGATCCCGGCCAACGTCGAAGTGCACCCCTGGGTCCCGCAGTTCGCGGTGCTGCGCCAGGCCGACGCGTTCATCACCCACGCCGGGATGGGCGGGTGCAGCGAAGGCCTGTACTGCGGGCTGCCGATGGTGGCGGTGCCCCAGGCCGCCGACCAGTTCGAGAACGCGGACCGGCTGGTCGAACTCGGCGTCGCACGGCGCCTGGACACCGAGCAGGCCACCGCCGAGGCGCTGCGCTCCGCCGTACTGGAGCTCACCACCGACCCGGCGGTGGCGGCCCGGCTGGCCGAAATCGGCGGGGAGGTCCGCGCGGGCGGCGGCGCGTCGAGGGCCGCCGACCTGATCGAGGCCGCCCTGGTCTGACCCGGCCCGCGCGCTGCCCCCGCCCCCGCCCCTGGCCGGGGGCGGCGTGCGGTCAGCGCGGCGCCGTCGCCCCGCCCAAGGGGGCCCGGCGCGGCGAGACCCGGCGGTGACTGATCCGCCAACCGTCCGCGGTGCGCACCACGGTGTCCTCGTAGGAGACGGAGCCGCAGGAGCCGTCCGCCCGGACCCCCAGCCCCTTGGAACGGACCTGCACCCGGCCGTCCGCCCCCGCCGTGACGACGACATTGGTGACGTGGTGCGCGACCGGGTTGCCCGCGCCCAGCGCCCGTGCCGCCGCGCGGACGGCCGCCACTCCGGACAGCGGCTCCTGGCCGAACTCGGTGAGGTCGTAGACCGCGTCGACGGTGAACACCTCGTCCAGCCGGTCGAGGTCTCCGTCGTCGACGAGGTGACCGTGCATCGAGACCAGGTCGACGACGGCCCAGCGGTCCTCCGGGGTGAGCGACACGAGCGTCCTTCCGGTCAGACCGAGTCGGGGGTCGGGGCGGGGGTCGGGGCGGGGAGGCGGCCGGACAGCAGGGCGCGGCCGAGGGGGGTGGGGCGGTGGGTGACGGTGCGGCCGTCGCGGTCCTTGGTGGTGAGGCCGGAGTCGGCGAGGACGGTGGCGTGTTCGCTGGCGGAGGCCGTGGAGATGTCCAGCAGCCCGGCCAGGTCCTTGGTGGAGCACGGGCCGTGGGCGGCGATGGCCTCCAGGGCGGCGGCGCGGGTCTGGCCGAGCAGGGCGGTGAGGTTGCGGCTCGGGGCGGGTTCGGGCTCGGGCTGCAAGGGGCCGCTGATCCTCGCCGGGTAGAGGAGGACGGGCTGCTGCCCAGGGTCCTCGAAGCGGGCGATGACGGGGCGGCGGGGGCCGAACACGCAGGGCTGGAGCAGGAGTCCGCGACCGTCCAGCCGGATGTCGTGCCGGCAGGCCCCCACCAGCGGGAAGCTGAGCACCGGGCGGCGCCAGGAGACGGACGGGTGCAGCGAGGCGAGGACCCGGTCCGGTTCGCCGAGCCGGCGGCGCCGGCCGTGGTCGGTGGTGACGATGGTCTCGATCTGCCGCCGGTAGGGGTCGATCGCGCGGGTCTGGTAGTCGGCGGTGACGTTGCCGAGCAGTCGCCGGGCCCGCCGGTCGCCCGCGGCCACGCCGCGCGCGAAGGCGCTCAACTGCCTGGTCCCGCCGACCGATCGCAGGTGGTCGCGGAGCGGTTCCTCGGGCGCCTCGGCGGTGGCGCTCTCGGTGGCGCCGGGGTCGCGGCGCACGGCGAGGAACTCCGGGATGGCCGAGGGGGTGTAGAGGTCGAAGAGCAGCGCGGTCCGGGGGTTCCAGGACGCCCGCAGCCGGTTGCGCCACACCTGGAAGCGTGGATCGCAGCGGCCGCTGACCAGGCCGTGGACGCTGAGGGACAGCTCCATCGACATGTCCGGACGCTCCGCCACCCGGACGCGGTCCAAGTCGTCCGTACCGAAGATGATTCGCAGCACGGACAGGATCGTCGCCCCGCGGGCGGCCGCTCCGCAAGACCGTTCGGCGAGGACCGAATCCATTGCCCTCCGGCCCCGGGGCCCGGCAGGCTCGGAGGGCCGGCGGGGCGGCGCCCGCCGCCCCGCCCGGGCGGGGTGCCCCGGGTGACGGACCGGGGCGCCCCGCCGACGCGGGAGGCGGTGGAACGCGGCCGGGCTCAGCCCAGCTCGGCCGCCGACTCGACGACCACGCCGTACAGGTCCCCGACGGTGGCGAGCGCGCCCCGGTGGACCTGGGCGGCGGTGAGCTCCTCGGCGCCGGAGCCCAGCGGGCGGGTCGCGCAGGCGTCGGCGACCACGGTGGGGCGGTTGCCGCGCAGGAAGGCGCCGGCGGTGGTGAAGGCGACGCACATGTGGGTCATGAACCCGGCGACCACGACCTCCTGGTGGCCGGCCGCGTCGACCAGTTCGCCCAGCTCGGTGCCGACGAAGGCGTCCGGGGCCTGCTTGACCACCACCCGCTCGCCCTCGGCCGGGGCCACCGCCGGGTGGATCTGCCCGATCTCCTCGCGGATGTCGTACGGGGTGCCGGCGCCGCCGTCGTTGACGACGTGGACGACGGTGGCGCCCTCGGCCCGGGCCCGGGCGAGCAGGCCGGCGGCCGCGTCCAGGGCCTCGCGCCAGCCGGTCAGCTCCATCACGCCGCGGGTGTAGGTGTTCTGGTAGTCGACCAGGACGAGGGTGCTCGCGCCGAGCCGGGCGGGCTTGTCGTCGAGACCGGTGAGGGTGCGCAGGGTGGTGCTGGGCATGGCTGTGCCGCCTTCGGGCCTGGGGGGTGTCGGGGCAGGTCACGCGGGGTGCGGCCTGCCCCAGGAACGCTACGGGCGGGCCCGGTGTGGCGGCAATGCCGTCTAACATGCAGAATCCGACATCGGCGTCGGCATCGACCGTCGGCGCCGACATCGACCGTCGGCACCGGCACCGGCACCGGCACCGGAGTGAGAGAGGGAGGCCCCGTGGAGAGCGCGCAGCAGCGGCTGGTCGTCATCGTCCTGTTCGAGGGCGTCGACCTGCTGGACGTCACCGGACCGCCCGAGGTGTTCGCGCTGCTCCGGCGGGAGACCGGGGACGCGGTCGGCTACCGGGTGGTGCTGGCCGCCGCCACCGCCGAGCCGGTCACCACCGCGGCCGGGGTGCGGATCCTGCCCGACCTGACCTTCGACCGGGCCGCCGCCGAGGGCGGCATCGACACCCTGCTGGTGCCCGGGTCGGTGGAGGTCGACGCGGCCGGTCGGGTCCGGGCGGTGGCCGACCCGGAGGTGGTCGGGCAGGTGCGCCGGCTCGCGGCCCGCTCGCGCCGGGTCGCCTCGGTGTGCGTCGGAGCGCACCTGCTGGCCGCCGCCGGGCTGCTGGACGGCAAGCGGGCCACCACCCACTGGTCGACCGCGGGCCAACTCGCCGCCGAGTACCCGCAGATCGAGGTCGACGCCGACCCGATCTTCATCCGCGAGGGCGAGGTCTGGACGGGCGCGGGCATCAGCGCCTGCCTGGACCTCTCGCTCGCCCTGGTCGCCGAGGACTTCGGCGAGGAACTCGCCCTGCGGGTCGCCCGCCAGCTGGTGATGTACCTCAAACGCCCCAGCGGCCAGAGCCAGTTCAGCGTCCCGCTGGAGCCGGTCTCCACCACCCGGCGGATCGAGGAGCTGCGCCACCACATCCTGCGCCACCTGACCGGCCGGCTCACCGTGCCCGAGCTGGCGGCCCACGCGCACCTCAGCGAACGGCAGTTGATCCGGATCTTCAAGACCGAGCTGGGCACCACCCCGAGCGCCTACATCGAGTCCGCGCGGGTCGAACTCGCCCGCCACCGGCTGGAGTCGGGCGACGACACCCTCGAACGCATCGCCACCGCCTGCGGGTTCGGCACCACCGACACCCTGGTACGGGCCTTCCGCCGCCGACTGGACACCACGCCGACCGACTACCGCCAGCGCTTCCGTACGGCCGTCACGGCCCTGGCAGATGGGACGGGTACGACGGACGTCACGGCCCCACGGGCTGACACAGCCGGACCGTGAACACCGTGCGGCCCGGCCGGCTGGCCGCCTCGACCGTGCCGCCGTGCGCCTGGACCACGGCCCGGACGATGGCCAGGCCCAGCCCGGTCGAGCCGGTGGCCCGGGAGCGGGCCCGGTCGCCCCGGACGAAGCGTTCGAAGACCCGTTCCAGCAGCTCCGCCGGGATCCCCGGCCCCTCGTCGGTGACGCTCAACTCGACGTGCCCGGCGCCGGGTTCGAGGCGCAGCTCGACCGCCGTGCCGGTCGGGGTGTGGGTGCGGGCGTTGGCCAGCAGATTGGCCACCACCTGGCTCAGCCGGTGCTCGTCCCCGTGCACCAGGACCGGCTCCTCGGGCAGTGCCAGGCGCCAGCGGTGGCCGGGCCCGGCCGCCCGGGCGTCGGCCACGGCGTTCAGCGCGATCCGGGTGAGGTCCACCTCGTCCCCGGCCAGCGGGCGGCCCGCGTCCAGCCGGGCGAGCAGCAGCAGGTCCTCGACGATCGCGCCCATCCGCAGGGCCTCGGCGTCGATCCGCTCCAGTGAGTGCCGCACCTCGCCGGGCACCTGGCCCGGGTGGCGCAGCGCCAGTTCGGCGTGGCCGCGGACGGCGGCCACCGGGGTGCGCAGTTCGTGGCTGGCGTCGGCGGCGAAGCCGCGCAGCCGCTCCTCCACGGCGTGCCGGCGGGCCAGCGCGTCGCCGACGTGGCCGAGCATCCGGTTGAGGGCGGCGCCGACCCGGCCGACCTCGGTGCGCGGGTCGTCGTCGGGGACCCGCTCGGCGAGCATCACCTCGCCGCTGGCGAGCGGCAGCGCGCTCACCCGCTCGGCCATGCCGACCACCCGGCGCAGCGGGCGCAGCGACCAGCCGACCCAGACCGCCCCGGCGGCGCCGGCCGCGGCGACGGCGATCGCGAAGACGGTCAGCTCCAGGGTCTCCAGCCGCGTCACGGTGTCCTCGGCCGGGCCCAGCGGCAGCCCGCTGACCAGGACGTCGCCGTCCCGCCCGGCCACCGCGCGGACCCGGTAGTGGCCCAGGGGGCCGCCCAGGTCCAGGGTGCGGGCCGGGCCGCCGGCCGGCAGGGCGGCCAGCGAGCGCTGCTGGTCGGGCGTGAAGGCGACCCGGTCGTCCGCGTTGTCCGGGTCGTCGACGTCGTCGGCGTCGCCGTCGACCACCCCGGCGGCGGTGACCTTGCCCCCGAGCAGTCGCACGCCCAGGGTGCCGGGGGTCTGGGCCCGGGTGTCCGGGCCGGCGCCGGTGCCGGTGTGCTCCAGGCTGGCGGCGTAGCGGCCGCCGGCCTCGGCGAGCTGCTGGTCGAGGCGGTCGACCAGGAAGTGCCGCAGGGCGGCGGCGGTGGCGAAGCCGACGGCGGCGCAGGTGACCACCAGCAGCACCAGCAGTCCGGCGATCAGCCGGGCCCGCAGGGTGCGGGGCAGCAGCTTCCGCAGCGCCCTGGTGACCCGGGCGGCGGCCCGTCCCACTGCGCGCGTCGTCGCGCGCCTCACTGCGCGGCCTTGATCAGGTAGCCCGCGCCCCGGACGGTGTGGATCATCGGGCTGCGGCCCGCGTCCAGCTTCTTGCGCAGGTAGCTGATGTACAGCTCCACGATGTGCGCCTGCCCGCCGAAGTCGTACGACCAGACCGCGTCCAGGATCTGCGCCTTGCTGAGCACCTGCCGGGGGTGGCGCATCAGGTGGGCGAGCAGCGCGTACTCGGTCGGGCTGAGCTCGATGGTCTCGCCGTCCCTGGTGACCTCGCGGGCCCGGTCGTCCAGGACGAGGTCGCCCAGCACCAGGGCGTGCGCGGGCGGTCGGCGCGGCCCGTCCGTCGGCGCGGCCCGGCGCAGCAGCCCGCGCAGCCGGACCACCACCTCGGCCAGGCTGAACGGCTTGGTGACGTAGTCGTCACCGCCGGCCGCGATCCCCGCGATCCGCTCCTCGACGGCGTCCCGGGCGGTGAGGAAGAGCACCCGCACCTCGGGCTGCTCGGCGTGGATCCGGCGCAGCACCTCCAAGCCGTCGAGGTCGGGCAGCATGACGTCGAGCACCACGGCGTGCGGCCGCCAGTGCGCGGCCTCCCGGACGGCCTCCAGACCGGTGGTCGCGCCGCGGGCCTGCCAGCCCTCGTAGCGGACGGCGCCGCAGACCACCTCGACCAGGTCCGGTTCGTCGTCGACGACCAGGACGCGCCAGTCCGGGCGGTCGGCGGTGTCGTCCATGCTGCTCCCTCGGCTCCCTCGGCTCGGCGGCGGACGGCGTCCATTCCGGCGGCGTTCGTGCCGGCGGCGCTCAGTCTGGCCCACCGCGATGAGAAACCCGTGAGATCAGCGGAACCGGCTCGTGATCCCCGCAGGGCTACTGACCTGCGAAAACAGGGCCGGGGAGGGAGTGCCGGTCGCGGCGCGGACCGGCGAACCTGTGGTCCGGCGGCTGGTCGGCGCCGCGCGCGAGCACTTCCCGCGCGGCATCCTCCTGTTCCACGCGGGACGTCATGCACTGAGCGCGGAGCCCGCCCGGTCGTCCTGCGGGCGCGGCCCGGTGTAGGTGGCCCGGGCGCGCATCCGCAGGGGTTCCTCGCGGTACTCCTCCACCGCGTGGGCCAGCCAGCCAGGGGTGCGGGCCACGGCGAAGATCACCTCGCCGGCCTCCGCGGGCAGTCCGGTGGTCAGCGCCATGGCGGCCAGTGCCAGGTCGATGTTGGCCCGCTGGGCGGGCCGGCCGGCCGGGCCCGCGGCCGCCTCCACCGCGGCGACCGCCGCCACCACCTCCGCTCCGCCGTCGAGTCGGCGGACCGCGTCGAGCAGGGCGACCGCCCGGGGGTCGCCGTCCGGGTAGAGCCGGTGGCCGAGCCCCGGGATCGGCCGGCCGGTGCGCAGGTAGTCGGAGACCACGGGGACCGCGCCGTCGGCCAGGACCTCGGCGAGCATCCGGTGCGCCAGCGGGCTGGCGGCGCCGTGCAAGGGGCCGTCGGTGGCACCGAGTCCGGCGGAGACCACCGCGTACGGATGCGCCCGCGCCGAGGCGGCCACCCGCGCCGCCACGGTGGAGACCGCCAGCTCGTGGTCGATCAGCAGCACGAGGGCCCGGTCCAGGCAGGCCAGCTCCCCGGGGGCGGGGGCGGCGGGCGCCAGCCGGCTCCACAGCCGCGCGGCCAGCGGGGCGTCGGGCCCGGGGTCGGGTGCGGTGCGCGGCAGGGCCTCCACCATCCCGGCGATCAGGGCCGCCCCGGCGGCCCGGACGGTCTGCTCGCGCAGGTCGAAGCGGAGCGGGTCGAGCGCGGCGGCGACGGTGACCGAGATCCGGAGCCGGTCGGGCAGCCGGATCCCGTCGGGTAGCGCGGCGGCGGCCCGGGCCAGCGCCTCGGCGGTGGCCGGCGGCACCCGCAGCTCCACCGGGGCGTCGGTGTCCAGCCCCCAGAACCAGCCGATCACGGCCTCGAAGCCGTGCCCGGCGGCCAGGTCGACAGCGTCGCGGCCGCGGTAGTGGAGCCGGCCGTTCTCGATCAGGGTCAGCCCGGTCCGGACCTCGACCGGTTCGCTGCCCCACCCCGGTTCGGCGCCCGACGGCTCGCCCGCCGCCGGCCGCACCGGCGCGCGACGGCCGCGGGCGGCCAGCTCGGCGACCTCGCGGGCGTCGAAGGTGCTGCCCTTGCCTCCCGGGGCCCGCTCGCTGCTGAGCTGCCCGCGGCTGGCGTAGGCGTACACCGTCTCCACCTTCACGCCGAGCTGCTCGGCGACCTGCTGGGTGGTCAAGCGTTCGGCCATGGTCCGTCCTCGTCGTCCTGTGACGCCTCCGCGCCTTGATGATCCACAGTATTACACATTGATTTCAATCAACATTGACAACATGGATCCATGGTCGGAGAGTACAGAACGTCGCCGGAGCACCGGGCGGGAAGATCCACGAGAAGGGCCACTGCCATGCCGAGCACCACCGAGATCGAGGTCCCCCGCGGCCTCAAGGGCGTCGTGGTCACCGAGACCGAACTCGGCGACGTCCGCGGCCTGGAGGGCTTCTACCGCTACCGCCAGTACTCGGCGATCGACCTCGCCGAACAGCGCACCCTGGAGGACGTCTGGCACCTGATGCTCCTCGGCGGACTGCCGGACGCACCCGCCCGCACCGCCTTCCTCGCCCGCACCACCCCGCTGCGCCGCCTGCCGGACGCCCTGCGTCCGCTCCTGCCCGCACTGGCGGCGAGCACCGCGCACGGCGGCCCGCTCGCCACCCTGGGCGCCGCGCTCTCGGTCGCCGCCGCCGACCGCGGCATCCGCCCCCTCTACGACACCGCGCCCGAACAGCGGATCGAGGACGCGCTGTTCGCCACCGCGCTGGTCCCCACCGTCCTGACCGCGCTGCACCGGCTGCAGCAGGGCCGCCAGCCGGTGGAACCGCGCGACGACCTCGGCTACGCCGCCAACTACCTCTACATGCTGACCGGCGAGGAGCCCGGGCCCGCCGAGGCCCGGGCGATCGAGCAGTACCTGATCTCCACGGTGGACCACGGCTTCAACGCCTCCACCTTCACCGCCCGGGTGATCGCCTCCACCGGGGCCGACCTCGTCGCATGCCTGGTCGGCGGGCTCGGCGCGCTCTCCGGGCCCCTGCACGGCGGCGCGCCCAGCCGGGCCCTGGACACCCTGGACGCGATCGGCACCCCGGACCGGATCGACGGCTGGATCCGCGAGCACGTCCTGGCCGGCGACCGGATCATGGGCTTCGGCCACGCCGTCTACCGCACCGAGGACCCGCGGTCCCGGATGCTGCGCGGCGTCGCCGAATCCTTCGGCGGTGAACTCGTCGACCTCGCCGTCCAGGTGGAGGCCCGGGTCGAGGCGATCCTGGCCGAACTCAAGCCGGGCCGCGAACTGCACACCAACGTCGAGTTCTACGCCGGCGTGGTGATGCACCTCTGCGGCCTGCCGAGGGAGATGTTCACCCCCACGTTCGCCGCGGCCCGGGCGATCGGCTGGAGTGCCAACATCCTGGAGCAGGCCGCCGACCCCAAGATCATCCGCCCGGCCGCCCGCTACACCGGCCCCGCGGCTCCCCAGCCCCTGCCGACGGCCTGACCGCTGTGACCGCCCTGGCCGCCCTGGCCGCCCGCGTGCTGAGGGCTCCGGGCTCCGGGCTCGGGGTGGATCGGAACAGATTCATCCGAACGAGTGAACGACACGGGTGCCCCATGCCCACCCCTCGCTAACGTGCCCGAGGATTCCCGGCAGACCATCGGAGGGGTGGGTTCCGTGGAAGCGGATCGGCGTTTGCTGGTCAGTGTGTTCGGACCGCAGGAGGCACGCGAGGCGGCGCTCGGCGGTGCCCGCATCATCGACAGCGAGGATCCGCGCAGTGCCCTCGGCGCCATCAAGCCGCGGCGGATCATGGACATCGCCGACGCGGTGCTCGCCGCCCGCCGGGCACTGCCCGTCCAGCTGAGCACCAACATCGGCGAGGACCAACTGCTCTTCCGCCGGGCCGACAACGGCCTGGCCCTGGCCAAGTCGGCCTACGAGCAGGTCGGCAAGGCGGCGCAGGCCGCCCTCGGAGTGGCCCTCGCGATGGGCACCCGGGTGCACTCGTGCGGGATCGTCAGGTCGGCCTGGACGGCATGACGGCGGATCAGGCCGACGAGGTGCTGCGCGAGATCGTCGCCACCGTCCGCAGGGCCGACGGCCTGTCGGCGACCCGGGTGATGGCCGTGCTGTTCGCCCAGGACCTCGACCTGTGGGACACCCGGAAGACCCTCCCGCAGGTCCGCCGCGCCCTGGTCGGCCTGCGCGAGTACCAGCCCTGCGCCCCGGACGCCCCCGGCGCCTTCGACCTCGCCGACCACGCGGACGCCCTCGGGCTGCCCGGCCTCCCCGAGGAGGCTGCGCTCAAGGCCGCCGGCGCCCTCCCGGACGCCGCCCGCGGCACCCACGTCGCGGTCACCGAGCCCTTCCCGCACGACCGTTACGGCCTGACCCGGGCCCGCCGCACCGACCGCGCGGCGATCCGGGCGATGGTCGAGGCGAGCGCCGCGGCCGGTGCGGACGCGATCATGCTGGACACCAGCATCCTGCTCAAGGTCGCCCGGATCGGTCTGGTCTCCACCGCCGGCAGCACCGAACTGGTCGACCTCGACCGCCACGACACCGACACCCACGGCCTCGCCCGGGCCCGCATCCTCACCCTCGACGAGGTCCGCTACTTCGTCGACCTCTGCCACGCCCACGGCCTGGAGGCCAACCTGGCCGGCTCCCTCCAGAGCCACCAGGCCCAGCAGCTCTGGCGCCTCGTCCCCGGCCTCGACCAGCTCTCCGCCCGCGGCGGCGTCAGCGCCCTCGCCCGCGACCCCGAGGGCGGCACCGGCCGCGCCACCCGCCACGACCGCACCGTCCAGCGGTCCCTGGTCCGCGGACTCGTCCCACCCGAGCAGCACGGCCACCTCCTCGAACCGCCCCCGATGGCCGGCACCGAGGACCTCGCCACCCTCCTCAAGCGCCACCCCGACCTCCCCGCCTACCTCACCACCCCCCACGGCGACCTCACGCCCCTCACCTGAGCTCGCCATCGTTCGACGACGGCTACCGGGTCCCGCACGCTCACGGCTCCGCGAACCCCCTGCGGCGCTGGGCGGCGGCGTACGAGTTCCCCGTGGATCAGGCCTGCCGCTCGGAGGCGTACCGGGCGAGCGTGGTCTCCACCGCCTGCTCGACGGCGTAGCGGACGTCGGAGGCCGAGGGGTCCCAGTCGGTCAGCAGCATGCGGGGCCACAGGACGTAGTTGGCGATCATCCCGAGGAACTGGTTGGCGGCGCTCTCGGCGTCCGGGACGTCGGCGTTGCCGGCCTCGTGCTCCGACTCCAAGTAGCGCTGGACCGAGGTGAAGTAGGGCAGCTTGCCGAGCCGGAACTGCATCTGCCCCAGTTCGGGGAAGCGGGGCAGCTCGGCGATGACGATGCGGAACAGGGCCGTCATGCCGGGCCGGCTGATCAGGTCGGCGTAGCGGTGGCCGATGGAGGTCAGGCCGGAGCGCAGGTCTCCGGCCTGGGGGCGCGCGGCGGTGTCCGCGGTGTCACGCTGCCAGGACTCGGTGACGATGGCCTCGAAGAGGGCTGCCTTGGTGGGGAACTGCTTGAACAGGGTGGACTTCGAGACGGCCGCCCCTTCGGCGATGCGGGCGAGGGAGGTTCCGTCGTAGCCGCCGCTCAGGAAGAGGTCCGTGGCTGCGGAGATGATCGCCGCACGCTTCTGCTGGGCGAGACGGCGGTGGTGTGCGGAGAGCTCTGCTGCCATGCGTGCAGTATGCCCCAGACCCGAGGCGAGTCACTTGACTCGCCTCTTTCGGCGTGCCTACGCTGCCGCAGAAAGGCGAGTCGTCCGACTCGCATCTGATGACGGTGCCCGACGCCGCTTCGGCGCCGTGCGATGAGGGAGCAGCTGATGACAGCCGACAGGATCGCTCTGGTGACCGGCGCGAACCGCGGCCTGGGCCGGAGTACGGCCCTCGCGCTGGCGGCGCGCGGGGTGCGGGTCGCGGTCACTCATCGCGGTGATGCGGCCGGGGCCGAGGAGACCGCGCGGCACGTGCACGCCGCGGGTGGGACCGCCGCTGTCGTACGTCTCGACATCAGCGACATCTCCTCCTTCGGAGCCCTCACTTCCGAGCTGAGCGCACTGCTCGAGCGCTGGGAGGCCTCGCGGCTCGACATCGTGGTCAACAACGCGGGGGTCGGCGTTTTCGGTCCGCTGGAAGCTGTCACGGCCGACGACTTCGACACGGTGTTCGGCACGAACGTGCGGGGCACGTTCTTCCTCATCCAGTCGCTCGTGCCGCTGCTGGCGCAGGGCGCCCAGGTCATCAATGTCTCGTCGTCGTTGACCCGCCGGACCAGTCCGGCGACCTCGGTCTACTCCGCCTCGAAGGCCGCCGTCGAAGCGCTGAGCCGCACCCTGGCCGCAGAGCTCGGCCCCCGAGGTATCCGGGTCAACTCCATCGCCCCGGGGCCGACCGCCACCGACTTCAACGGCGGCGTCATGCGGGATGACGACGGAATGCGCCAGGGGCTGGCCGGACAGACCGCGCTCGGCCGCGTCGGCGAACCCGAGGAGATCGGCGACGCCATCGCCACACTGGCGTCGGAGGGCCTGAGCTGGATGACCGCCCAGCGCATCGAGGTCTCCGGCGGCTTCCTCGTCTGACCGACCGACCGACCGATCGACCGACCGGGCGGGCGGGCCCGTCCCGGGCCGCGCCGGATGGTGCCCACGTAAAGTGAGATCTTCGATGGAGTGGCAGGGGTGGAGACCGTGGAGATCACCGTCCAGTGGATACGGACGTCCTGGACGAAGCGGTCCCGGGGAGGAGAGGCCGCAGCTCGCAGGAACGCGGCCCCGGTCGGCTTCACCATCCCGAACGCGCCGTCCTCGTTGGCGCACGTGGTCCGCATGCATGAGCGTGACGGCTTCGAACCCAGTGGCGGCCAGGAGGAACTGGGCAAGGTCGACGTCCAGCTTCGCGAGGCCGACGGACGGTTGCGGGTCCTTCCCCGAGTGCAGCCGCTGTTCGCCGTACCGGCTCGGCCGCGGCGTCCCCCGGCTGTGCGTCTTGTCCCCGGACAGTGGGTCCGTTGGCAGCTCAACTACCGTTTCAGCAGTGCGGCGGGGACGCAGGACTGGTCGTACTGGCTGGATACCTTCAATGTCGCCTACGGCCCCGTGACCGCCGATGCCTTCTCGTCGGAGCCCACCGTGTTCATCGACGAGCGGGGACCACTCCGGTAGCGGCTTGGTGGTGTGACCGAGCACCGGGGTGTCCGGCCTCCGCTTCGGTGCTGCTGGGCTGTCCGAGGCCGACCAGGAGCCTGTCGATACGGTCGCCGGTGCAGCGGTGGCGTTCGACCGCGCGGTCCCAGCCGCGCTCGGCGGCGTCGCGGGCGAGGGCTTGCTCAACTTCGCGTCGCGCCCGCAGCCGTGGCGCGTACCCGGGCGTGGTGACGACCATCGCGCAGGTCAGGTAGAGGTCGCACGCGCAGGGGCCCTCCACGGGAAGCCTGAGACAGCGGCCGAGTTCGAGGTCGGTCCTGAAGAAGTCGGTCCTGAGCCAGTCGATCGACGCGTCCGGCAGGGGGCCGTTGCGCAGTTCGTCGCCGCGGCGGCCTATGGCCGACCCTGACCCAGACCGTTGGCCTGTCGTGGTCTGTGGCCGCCACACCCGCGACGACTTCACCCTGTTCCCCTGCGGCATGGTCGAATTCCTGCGCAAGCTGCTCCTGGACGAGTTCGACCCGTACCCACTCAGCATCGATCTTCGCGACGCCTCACCGCGCTACGTGCACTGGTTCGAGCCACAACGGCGCTCGAAGGCGGGCTTGGACCGGTACTCCGGTGAACCACGGTCGGCCAACCAGCAGGGGTTGTCGAGGCCCTGCTGGTCATGGCCACTCGTTGATCGCTGCGACCAGCACGGCGTCTCGCTCGGCCCCTGCCAGAGCTGATCCAACTCCCGGCCCTCAACGCCTATGAGGCCTACTCGTCCCGTGCCAACCGTGCCAACCGCGCCTACCTGTGCAAACGCGGCATCAAGGCCGTCGTCCCGGAGATGCGGGACCAGACTGCCCGAGTTGAATACGCGAGCTCACCATTACCGAGGCCGGTCTCACCCTCTGGGCCGAGGGCGGCCCCGGCGGTAAGGCGTGGGGCGCCGGTGTCAGGGGGTGGCGGTGCGGGGCTGGCGGGGGAGCGGGAGGGTGAAGGCCTCGGGGGAGGCGGGCGGGAGGGCCAGGGCGGAGGCGGTCTCGGCGGGGAGGGGGCGGAAGCCGAGGAGGCCGGTGGTGAGGCGGGTGGTGGCGCGGTGCCAGTCGGGGATGCGCTGGAGCATGGCGTGGCCGCTGCCGGTGACGGTGTAGCCGCAGACGCGGGCGCCGGCGGCGCGGCTGCGGGCGGCGAAGGCGTGGGTGTCGGCGGGCAGGGTGACGGTGTCGCGGTCGCCGTGCAGCAGCAGGACATCGCGGTCGGCGAGCTGCTCGCAGGGGTCGGCGGCCGGGCACCAGGGGGCGAGGGCGACCAGGCCGGTGACGGCCGGGTGCCCGCCGGCCCGCAGCGCGGCGCGGCCGCCCATGGAGTGGCCGACCAGGACGGTGGGCACCGGGCCGAGCGCGGCCGTCAGTTCGTCGAGTGCGGCGGACGCGTCCCGGGCGGCGTCGGCGCGGGCACCGTTCCAGCCCCGGTGGCGGTAGCGGACGGTGGCGATGGCGACGTCCTGGCCCGCGGTCTCCCGGGCCAGGCCGCGCAGGAAGCCGTGCATCCGCAGCAGCGGGAGGTTGAACCGGCGGGGCCGGGCGAGGTTGTGCTCCTCACCGCCGTGCAGGACCAGGACGGCCGCCCGGGCCACCGGGGGCCGCACCTGCCAGCGCAGCGCCCGGTGCGCGGCCGCACCGGCACCCGGGCCCGTACCCGTGCCCGCGCCCGTACCTTCGCCCGCGGTGGCACCCGGGCCCGCACCGCCACCGTTCACCTTCGCACCGTCCAGCACAGTCCAGCTCCGTCCCGCCCTGTCACCGTCGATCCGCAGTCCGTGGCCCCCGCCCCCGTCGGCCCGGACCGCCACTGTACGCGTGCGGACGGCGGGACCGTTCACCCGACGGAACCATCCCGGACAATCCGGCGCGCGCGGTCGGGGTGGGGTGCTGCTATCCACGAAGGGTGGGGGGTCGCCTGCGCCGCTCGTGGCGCCGTGTCATCGAGTGGAGGACTCCGTGGCTCAGCAGCTCGCACTCTCCGTCGACTTCGGGTCGGGTTTCACCCAGGCCTGGGGCAAGATCGCCAAGGTCGTCCCGCAGTTCATCGCCTTCCTGGTGATCCTCGCCATCGGCTGGTTCGTGGCCAAGGCGATCGCCCGGATCCTGGACCGCGTGCTGCGCCGCGTCGGTTCCGAGAAGGTCGCCGAGCGGGCCGGGATGGCCCGGTACCTGAGCGGCTCCAAGTACGACATGACCGGCATCATCTGCAAGATCGTCTACTACGCGGTCCTGCTGATGGCGCTCCAGCTGGCCTTCGGCGTCTTCGGGCCGAACCCGATCAGCGTGATGATCCACAGCATCGTCGCCTGGCTGCCCAGGGGCATCGTCGCGGTCGCGATCGTGGTGGTGGGGGTGGGGGGCGCCCTCGGCGAGCGGGTCAGGGGCGGGTACGGGGTGTC
>NZ_JBHYGR010000066.1:45590-48079 GCF_042738155.1 Kitasatospora sp. NPDC059088
GGCCCGACCCTCATGACCGATATGACCCACCCGTTGCTCGCGTGCGGGGCGCGTGGCATCTCCGCGGGGGCTATGGTGGGGGGGCCGTTGGCCCACGCCAACGGCGTGCGCGACATCGTCGGGAACGCGCTGTCCGGCGCCTCGTACGGGCGCACCGTCTCCACCGTGGCCTGGGCGTTCATCGTGGCGCTCGGGGTGATCGCGGCGCTCGGCCAGGCCGGGATCGCGACCGCGATCACCGGGCCGGTGCTGATCGCGGCGCTGGCCACCGTCACCGGGGTGCTGGTGGTCGGCGTCGGCGGCGGTCTGATCATGCCGATGCGCCAGCGCTGGGAGCGGTGGCTGGACAGCGCGGAGCAGGAGACCGCCCGACTGCGCGGCACCGCCTACCAGGCCGGCCGCTCGGACGCGCTGGCCAACCAGCCGATCCGCCCGACCACCCAGACAGGCCCGGGCAACCCGCCGGTGCCGGGGATCGACCCGGGCGAGAATCGGTAGATCGGTCTACGGGGTCTGGCTGGTTTACCGGTGCACCAGGTAGGCCTGGTACGCCCGGCGTCTCGGGCCTACCTGGTCCACCTGGCCTGATGGGAGATCTCTAGACCGGTCTACATATCCATTGGGCTCCACACAAGATAGGTAGACCGGTCTACAGGCTCAGAGAAGCCTGTAGACCGGTCTACCTATTAGCCTCGCCACCAGTAGACCGGTCTGCATAGTTTTCCCGCGATGCCGCGATGCCGCGATGCCGCGATGCGCGATCGGTGGACCGGGTCCACCCCTCCCGCTTCCTCGGATCAGGCCTCCAGCAGACCCTGGTCACGCACCAGCCAGCAGATCGCCGTCAGCCTGGTCACGGCGTAGTCGTAGCC
The DNA here is from genome assembly GCF_042738155.1 of Kitasatospora sp. NPDC059088. Classification (NCBI taxonomy): domain Bacteria; kingdom Bacillati; phylum Actinomycetota; class Actinomycetes; order Kitasatosporales; family Streptomycetaceae; genus Kitasatospora; species Kitasatospora sp. NPDC059088. The sequence goes on from NZ_JBHYGR010000066.1 coordinate 46,463, forward strand.
GACCGGCTCCCGCCAGCCGATCTCGGTGAGCGCGTCCAGGAAGCCGAGCGCGTAGTCCGACAGTTCCTCACGGTCCAGCGGCTGGGGCGCGAGCTCCGCGCCCTGTGCGTACAGCAGCTCGCGCAGCATCGCCGCGTGCTGGTCGACGGCCGCGACGAAACCGGGCTCGAAGGCGAACTCGGCCAGCCGGGGCGTGAAGGCGGCCACGATGCCGGGCAGCGGGCAGCCGGCCGGTTCGTCGGGGGAGCGCCGGAAGGACTCGTCGGGGGTCGCGAACATCCGTCCACGGTAGGCGAACCGCTGTGGTGGCGAGCCGGGCTGTGACGGTTCCGTGCTGAGACCTTGGCCACCTTCGGAACGTTCCGTGGCATGGCCGGTTCCCTGTGTTCCCGAACGGGTGGTCCGTACCAGAATGGCCCGCATGGACCTCCGCATCTTCACCGAGCCCCAGCAGGGCGCGAGCTACGACACCCTCCTCAAGGTCGCCCGCACGACCGAGGAGCTCGGTGTGTTCAGCGCCTTCTTCCGCTCCGACCACTACCTCAAGATGGGCGACGTGGACGGCCTGCCCGGCCCCACCGACGCCTGGATCACGCTGGCCGGCCTGGCCCGCGACACCAGCACCATCCGCCTCGGCACCCTGATGACGGCCGCCACCTTCCGGCTGCCGGGCGTCACGGCGATCCAGGTCGCCCAGGTCGACGCGATGAGCGGTGGCCGGGTCGAGTTCGGCCTCGGCGCCGGCTGGTACGAGGCCGAGCACGCCGCGTACGGCATCCCGTTCCCGAAGGAGAAGTTCGGGCGGCTGGAGGAGCAGCTGGAGATCATCACCGGGCTGTGGCGGACCAAGCTCGGCGACACCTTCGACTTCGCCGGGGAGTACTACACCCTCACCGACTCGCCCGCGCTGCCCAAGCCCGTCCAGGAGCGCATCCCGGTGCTGGTCGGCGGCTCGGGGCCGAAGCGCACCCCGGCGCTGGCCGCCCGGTTCGCCGACGAGTTCAACCTGCCGTTCGCCTCGCTGGACGACACCGCCGCCCAGTTCGGCCGGGTCCGGGCCGCCGTCGAGCAGGCCGGACGCTCGGCCGACGACCTGGTGTACTCCAACGCCCTGGTGCTCTGCGTCGGCCGGGACGACGCCGAGGTGGCCCGTCGGGCCGCCGTGATCGGCCGCGACGTGGCCGAGCTCAAGGAGAACGGCCTGGCCGGCACCCCGGGCGAGGTGGTGGAGAAGCTCGGCCGGTACGCGGCGGTCGGCAGTGAGCGGGCCTACCTCCAGGTGCTCGACCTGAGTGACCTCGACCACCTGGAGCTGGTCGCCGCACAGGTGGCCCCGCAGCTCGGCTAGCGAGCCGGTTCGGAGTCGGTTCGGAGTCGGTTCGGCGCCTCATGGGTCGCCGTGCGTGCCGACTGCCGGGAAACGGCCGCGGTCCGGGGCGTGAGCGCGGTGTCCTGGGCCGCAGTGACGTTGCCGCCGGTTCACTGACGGGCCCCCCGCGCCCCCCCCGGGGCGGGGGGGCAGGTCCAGCGCCCCCACAACCTCCGTGTGGCCCATCCGGGCCGAGTGGTGGGGGGCCCGCCGGTGGGGGGGGGGTACCCGGGGGTGTCTTATAAAAA
>NZ_JBHYGR010000067.1:0-10648 GCF_042738155.1 Kitasatospora sp. NPDC059088
GGCCCCATTCGTCGTTCGTCAGATCACCCCGCCCCATGCCGGGCACAACGAGCCCGGCATGGAGAAGTCACATGATCCGCCGGACAGAACCTAGCCCGACCGTGATCTTCCTCTTGCCCCAAGTCCTATGCTGGGAGCCATGCTTAAGGGAGCGATCAGCCGCGAATCCGTCCTCAGCGCCGTAGACGAGTACGACCGGATCGGCCATGACGCCTTCCTCGCTGCACACGGGTTCGGCCAGGCCCGCAACCACCTGCTCGTCCACGAGGGCAGGGAGTACGAATCCAGGGCCATCGCAAGCGTCGCCCACCGGTATGAGTACGGCACGGCGCTGCTGCCCGCCGAGTTCCACGGCAGCCCCGGGAACGCCGTCGTCTGGCTGGAGCAACTCGGCTTCACTGTCAAGTCAGTCCGCAATCCCGACTGGGCCTGGGATGAGATCGTCCTCGCGTGCGCTATCACGGCGGACAACAGCTGGAGAGGGCTCGGCGCCACCGACCGCCGCGTCGTCGAACTGTCCGAACTGCTCCAACTCCTGCCGATCCACGACCCCTCCTCCAGAAACGACACTTTCCGCAACGCCAACGGGGTTGCGCGTAAGACCTTCGACATCGCCACACGCCATCCCGACTACCAGGGCAAGCCCACCAACGGCGGCGCTACGGACCTGGCCGTCCTGCAGGCATTCCTCGACAGCCCGGTGGAGATGGCTGCGGCAGCCCGGCTGATCCGGGCCGGCGTCCTCACCGGCGGCCTCAAGGCACCAGCCGCAGCAGAGGAGGACCCGGAAGACTTCGAAGCTCCGGAAGGCCGCCTCCTCCTGCGCCAGCACCTTGCCCGCGAAAGGAATCCCGGGCTGCGCCGCCGCAAGATCGACTCAGCGGTGCGGCACGGACAGAGCCTTGCCTGCGAGGTCTGCGGCTTCGACTTCCAGCGGACCTACGGCACCCGCGGCACGGGGTATATCGAGTGCCACCACGTCGTCCCCTTGCATGAAGCGGGAGAAGGCAGGACAAAGCTCTCCGACCTGGCTCTGATCTGTGCGAACTGCCACCGGATGATCCACCGCCGCGCCCCGTGGCCAACCCCTGAGCAGCTTCGGTCCCTCCTCGCGGAGGTCAGCGGGCAGGATGCCCGACAGGGCGAGTCCTGACGGGGCTTCGTGCCGGCTGCCGGGGGATGCGTCCGCCCGGCGGGCGGTCCGGTCGGCGGGCCGACCCGCCGTTTGCGAAAGCACGGAGCACGAGGCGAGGCCAGCCTCCGATCCGCGCCTGACAAAGGAGCCGCGGTCCCAGCCCCGCGCATCGCAGCAGGGCTGGGACCGCAACCGGTCACACCTGGTTGGCCTGAGGATCGGGCAGGCGCGGTGCAGGCTCCTTCTCGTGCTCCCACTCTCCTGGCCGGGCCACCACCCAGAGGCTGCCCTCGATCTCGGCACTCGGCCTCCCCTCATGGGCGGGGCTCGCACGCACCACCCGGTGGGAGACGAACTCGCCCTTCCCTGGGACCGGTCCGCCGAGCGCGGCGGCGATGTCCTGGTGCTTCTGGTAGTCGCCGAGGATGATGATCCCTTCCTCGCGGAGTTTGGGGCGTGCGCGGCCCTTGCCGCCCTCCCGCACCCGGGCCATGTAGTCGACCTGCTGAGCCGCCGTTCGCACCACTCCGCGGCCGATCCGCCGACCGAGGACGAGCCGGAAGAGCTGGTTGATCCGCGCCTGGCCCTTCTTCGCGCCAGGGACGAGGATCTTCGCCCTGGTATCGGCGTCCAGGTGGAGCAGGACGTTCTCCGGCAGCTCCGCGTCCTTCCAGATCCAAACGATCTTGTCGCGGTGTTCGGCCCGGATGGTCATCTTCTGGTCGCGGTTGCTGCCTCCGTTGAGGATCTCCGGCCGTATCCGCACCAGGCCCGCGCTCCACCTGCTCTCGCCGTCGTCAGCCCACACCAGCAGGCAGAGGTGTCCCAGAGCCTCCGGCGGGATCATCCAGGCACCGAACCTCTGCGAGTACTTGCAGTCCACATCGACCGCGGCAATGCTGTAGTCCATCTCGTCGCCGTTATCGAACCCGAACCTCCGCTGGAGGTTGATCTCCACCATGGTGCCGGCGTGGGTCTTCTCAGTCTTCAGCAGCTGCTTCCAGGCGTAGTGGCCGGTGTGCTCACCGTTGAGCAGCTGGTCGATGGTCTCCCTCAGGACAGCAGCGAAACGCTGCCCTGAGGGGTCCATGCTCACCAGTTCAGCCCGCACCCTACCCAGCTCTTCGTCACCCCCGTCGTCCTGCAGGTCAGAGAACAGCGGTAGCGGCACAGCGTCGAACGTCATCGTCATTCCTCCTGTGATGCTGCTTGGACAGTTGCATATGTACACGTGCGGCTCCTGCCGGCAGGAAGCAGCCACCCCGACTGCGGGCCTCGGGGCAGCAGCACAACGCGCACGGGGGCGCTAATACGGCCGACGGTCCTGGCGTTCCGCGCCATCCGCCGGCTGCGGCCTCCCTGCCGTCGGACGACATAGAGAACGCCTGGAGCCTCCCTGGCCACCATGAGCCCGTCTCTGCCGACATCCGTCCTACGACGGATCTGCATCGGGGGTTCCCGAGCCGACGGTCGGCCTGAACCGGGTTCTGCCGCAGGTGACAGTGGTTCCTGGGGCAGGTCAGAGACCGCACGGATGGCTGGAAAGCCAGTCTGCATACCGATCGCGCGGCCGGTCCCGTTCCTCGGGCGTGTCGGGGAAGATGTCGGCGCCACCGCCGTAACAGTGGTGGATGCGCAGCAACTGGATGTCGGTGATCAAGACATCAGCCACTCTGTCGTCTGCGATGTCGCTCAGCAGGTCATCGATGCAGCCATGCTGCCAGGGGCGCCTGGCAGCGAAGAGAGGGGAGTAGGTAGGGAGGAGCGGGCCGGTTGCGACGTGCGGCACCGGGCTGCCGACCGCCCCGGATAAATCCGTTGGCACCGAGAGCTTCCGAATGACAAGACTGCACCGGTGAACACCCCGCCGCCGCTGCCCGGCCAGGGCCATCGCCCTGGTGCGTGCCCTCTTCGATGCCGTCTCCCTGCTTCTCCGCCCACCATCCACGGCAGAAGCGGCAGTCGTTGACATGCGCCGGGCACAGTCTGAGGACCGACTCGCCCGGCTGTGGGAGGAGCACCGGTGCGCCCTGTACCCCGACGGCTTCCGCGGCGTGGACATCGAGGGCGTGGAGCTGATCCTCCTGGACGCCGACGTCGCCGGCCTCGTCCGGCAAGAGTTGGACGGTGGGCTCGACGACAGTGGCATCGCCGTGCTCTGGGCGTGCATCGCCGGCCTCGACAAGGTCGTGCCCCTGATCAACTCGGAGTACTGCGCTTCCTACTTCGCGAGACTTCGGACGCTGGCCAAGCTCGCAGCAGCACGCCACATCCCCACCGCGACCTGACCGGTGGAGTCGTAACCGCAATCTCCCACGACCCTCGTCAGGTTCGGGCCCGGCCGCGTTCGATGCTGCTCCCCCTGCGCGCCTGACGGTCGTGCCGACGTCGTAGCGGGGTGGCGGACTGCCCGTTGCCTCTGCGCCCTCGCCGCACCCGTGGGGGCGGTGCGTTCCGCGGACGCCCGCCTGGCAGGGAACTGCGGCCCGCAGCTGCCTCATCGAGGGGATCCTTCCCACCGCAGCAGCTCCTCCCTCACCTGCATGCTGCGTCATCGAGCAGATCCTCCACCTCAGTTGACCGTTGGTATGCCATCGGATACCTTCCCCTGACATGACGCAGCGTCAAAGCAGTGCGCTGCAAAGGGAGAGAGTGTGTCCATAGCCACGTTCCCGAAGCCGGTCACCACCGGCTTCCCGATCAAGCTCCTGGTCGTCCGCGAAGGGGTCATGGCCAACGCGGTCATCGACGGGGAGAACCTGCTCCACCTCGTCAACGACCCGGCGAAGGTCGAGGAGGACGCCAAGCGCGCCGCGAAGGCCGGCTACGAGGTCGACCCCTACGCCCGCATGCGCGCCGAGGTGCAGCGGCCCATCGGCACTGCGGCCAGCAAGAAGGCGAAGAACGTCGGCGAGTACGCGGACTACATCGCGGCCGGCCTGCGGGGGGACTTCGACAGCGCCTGGTCGGTTCCGCAGATCACCCTCTGGTCCCCGCGTCCTCTGGCGCCGGACGAGAACGGCGTCTGGCACCTGCCGATCCGTGACGGCCTGATCGCCCTCGACGCCGAGACCCAGGTCACGGCGCTGCACCGGATCAGGAAGAACCAGGCGGCGTACGGCTTGGAGGACTTCGACTTCGGCGAGATGAAGCTCTCCGTCGAGATCTTCCACGGGATCAGCGTCATGGCCGCCCGGCAGATCTTCCACGACCGCAACCTCAAGGGCGTTCCGGTCGACAAGTCCCTGGCCATGTCGATGGACGGCCGCGACTTCGGCACCACGGTGACGCGCAAGCTGATGGAGTCGCTCAAGGTGCCGGCCGGCGAGACCACGGTCCCGCTGTCCGGCCTGATCCTCACCGGCAAGCGCCAGGTGTCGGACAAGGCTCCCGAGTGGATGACGATGTCCGTCCTGCGGACCCTCATCTCCACGGCCATGCTCGGCAAGGCCGGCATCCATGCCGCCTCGACGGGTATCGAGTACGAGGACATCCCCGCCGACGGGAACAACGACCGCCCCGACCAGGCCGTCGTCCAGCGCGAGATCATGGAGACGGTCGGCACCTTCCTGGCGGAGAACGCCGAGCTCTTCCACGCCAAGACCGCCATCACCGCACCCGCGGTCGTGGCAGGACTCGGCGCGACCATGAACCGCACCATGTCCTGGTCCGCCGACCCGTTGCCCGAGGGCGTCACGCTCGACGCCCTCCTGACGGACGTCCAGTGGGACCGTGAGGCGAAGTACTGGGGCGGCGTCGCGGCCAAGGTCACCGACAAGGGCGCGGTCAGCTGGGCCGGTGGGGCCCGCGACTCCGGCCACAAGGTCTACGACGCGCTGAACTACCCGGAGACCGACACCGGCATGCAGATCCGCGGCCGCTTCTAGCCCGCGGGTGACGGCGGCTCCTCCCCGGCAGCAGTGGGGAGGAGCCGCTCGGCGGTCTCGCACCCGAGCGGGTTCCCGACGGGCGTAGCTCTGGGCGGGTCCGGACAGGGTTGCCGACGAGAGCCCTGTCCGTCCGTCCGGTGCGACATCCCCCTGACGGACTCCGGAACGGTCCGAGCCGGCCGCACAGAGGTACGGCCGCGCTCCTGCGACGTTGACCGGTGCCCGTCGAGAAGTGTCTCTCGGCCAGGCTCTTGAGGGCGTCGTCGCCCGGGGACGTCGGAGCCGTGGGGTGTCCGTGTGGGAGGGTACGGGGCGATCACGAATCCTAGGGGGTGGGTCAGTGCGTACCCGTCATGTGGCGGTGGCCGGGGTTGCCCTGGCGATTCTCGGTGTATCCACGTGCTCGGCCGAGCCGCAAGCCCGTCCGAAGGCCAGTGTCGGCGGGGGCTCCGAACGTGCGTCCCCGGACCGGCTGCGGAGCGACCTACTCACTCGGGACCGGCTTCCCGGCGGTTTCCAACTCCTCACGGAGGAAGTCAACCTGACGACGACCGGGGCCTCGCACACCCCGTCAACCGTCTCGATCGCGTCGATGCCGTGCTCCGAGCTCGGCGTCACGTCCTTCATGACAGCCCACGCCCCACCTGCGGAGGACGTAGCGGTGGGAGTGGAACGGACACCGGTCGGCGATGACGACCTCGGCTGGTTCGGCCAGGAGTCGCTCGACCGGTACGGGCCCGGGCAGGCGGCCGCGGTCATGGACGCCATCCGCAGTGTCGTCCGGGGATGCGCGAACTACACCAGGACACTCGCGGACGGTACTCGGCTCCAGGAGACCGCGTCCGTCACAGCGGCCCAGATGCCGGCCGACGACAGCCTGCTGCTGCACACCACGTCGGCGTTCCCCAGCGATCCGGACCCGTATGTCGGGGAGACTGCATTCGTTCGCATGGGCGATGTGATCCTCATGGTGCAGCAGGTGCCCGGGCAGAAGGCGTCACCGGACACGGAGCAGGTCCTCGCCGCCGCCGTGACGGCGTACCGTGCCGCTGGCGGTTGACACCGCGCATCCCGCTCGTCCCTGCGACTGTCCGCCTCGGACGCGGCCCGCCGGTCCGACCGTCCGGTGGCGGGGCCGCGGCGGATCGGGCCACGGCAGGGCGGGCCCGTCGGCTACATCAGGTCGCTGACGACCGGGTGGTGCGTGGAGACGGGGCAGTCGAAGACGCGCATGGTCTCCCGCCCCCCGAGGACGACGTCGGTCGGCCTCTGGTTCCGGCGCTGCTCGCTGGGAGCGCCTTCGAGGTGACCGAGGGGCGCCCAGCTCCGGGTGCCCCCGTCCCACTCGTCGGTCGCGATCGCCGCGACGAAGCGCATCGCGCTGCCGCAGGCGCCGCACCGCAGCGGTCCGTGGTAGCCCTGGTAGTTCCAGGGTTCGTGGCCTCCGAGCTTCCAGCCCGGGGCCGTCGAGAGGTCCCAGGAGTAGCGGGGGTCGTACTCCTCGGGGTCGTCGGGGTCGCCGAAGGTCGCCGTCTCCCACGCCTCGACCCGGTCCTCGAACCCCTCGCCCAGGAGGCCCGGGTGCGGGTACTCGGTCACCGGCTCCGGCCGCAGCAGGCACGGGGTCGGCAGGTAGCCGGGCTCGCCGACGGCCACCGGCTCCGGCGGCGTCAGGAAGCGCTCCCCCAGGTCGCCCGTACTGCGGTAGCGGACCTGGACCCACGGGCCGGCGACTCCGTTGCGGGGGGCCGTCGGGTCGTCGTAGACGTGCTGGAACGGGCACCACAGGATCTGGAGGACGTCCGTACCCTCCGGGAAGCCGTCGTACCCCGGCACATCACGCGCATACACCTGCAGTACGGGCAGCAACGGCCACGACGTGTCCGCGGGTATCCCGTCCCAGGTGATCTCACCGTGGTAGGCGAACCTGGTCGAGCGCTCGCCCCGGACGTTGGCCGGACGGTGGGGCTGCCGGTGCCTCGGATGACGCCCACCCGGGCAGGTCGGCCATGCCTCGTCCGCAGGCCAGGCCGGCGCCCCTCCCACGGAGCTGTCGCCCGGGCCCGGAACCGCCGGTACGGGGTGCAGCCGGACCGCCGTCCTCGCATGGGCGGCGAGCTCGGGGAAGACCGAGGTGACGTCCAGCGGCCGCGGTGGCGAGGCGACGGCCCTCATCGCCGTCCTCGACGGTTCGCCGCACGGTCGGCGCGGTCGACGGGAGACCCGTCGGACAGCTGTGGTCCCCGGGGCTGCCGGGCAGGCGTTTCCTTGATCACGCACGGCATCGTACGGAGGACCGGGCGCCGGTGACAGGGGGTCCTCAGCCGTCCTCCCCGCACTTGGTGGGGAGCACCGTTCGCGCTGCGCATCGACCCGGCCGGGACGGGGACCACGCCCTGGGGGGCCTGCGGGCACCATCGAGCCGATGCCGGGATCCGGGCCTCCTGGTGGCGCGGCTGACGGCCGTGGGCAGAATGTCCGGATGGACCAGCTGACCACTCTGACCTGGCAGTACGTCGCGGGCCGCGTCGAGCCCGCGGAGCTGCCGATGGCCGCCGCCCACCTGCTCGTCGCCGGTTTCGACTCCCCCGCCCTGCGGGACCTGGCCGGCCGGGCCCCGAACGACGACACCGCCGAGGTCTTCCGCGAGGCGTTGGCGGAGCTCGGCAAGGCCCTGCCGGACGAGCGGACGGCCGACCGCTGCCTGATCCACCACCTGGCGGGCCTGCTGGCGGCTGGGGAGCTCGCACCGGCCACGGTGGCGGGAGAGGTCTGGTTCCTCGCCATGAGGGGGGACACCGAGGCGGAGGAGGCGTTCATCGACGCCATCGGGCCCGAGTACCTGATGGACGTCCGCGTGGAAGGCCCGACCGAGCAGTACCGCGCTTGGGTGGAGGGGGTCCGCTCTGCCGCCGAACGGCTGTGCCGCACCGAGGCGCCGATCCGGTAGCCCGGGGAGGGCACCCCGACGCCCAGCGGCCGGCCCGTCATCCAAGTCCCGCTCCCCACAGGCTACTTGGCGATGGCGATCAGCCGCCCCGGTGGGCACGGGCATGGGGACACGGCCCCGACGGCCGGCTCGGACCTGACCGGCCGGGACGACGTTCCGCAACCGCCCGGGCGGCCCGTGCGGGGTTCGGCGTACGCGGGTTCAGTAGATGAGGTAGCCCGGGCGGTGTCCCTCGTCGTCGATCTCCCCGGTGGCCTGGGCCCGCAGCTTGCGGGACAGTTCCTCCAGGGCCCGGGAGGCCGCGACCTCCTCGCCGATCCTGGCGAGCGGGCGGTCCTCCGCGCTCTTCTCGGCCTCGCCGTGCGCGCTCAGGCCCGGCGCCCGCGCGCCCGTCAACCTGGCGTCGCACACCGTGTGCACGCCGTCTTCGTCGAAGCTGAGCTCCACGTCCCACTGGTTGTGCATGCCACACCTCCTGGCGCAGGCCCCCGTCGCGCCGGTCCCGGCCGACCCGGGCGGTGGGCCCGTGGCGGCCGCTCACACCAGCGTGCGCCCGCCCCGCCGGTGGCGGCAAGCGCGGGCCCGTGGCGGCAAGCGCGGGCCCGTGGCCACGGGCGGTGCCCGGCGCCGCGCCCGCTCGGCCCGGCCGCCGCCCCGGCGGTACGCTGACACAAGCGCGCCGCGATCGCCGTCCCTCCCCCGGAACCGCCGGCGCGGCGCGGGGCAGCGACAACCTGGTGGTCCCTCCGTGGCGGTCTTCCTCCTCGCTCTGAGCGCGGCCTGCTGTCTGGGACTCGGCTTCGTCCTCCAGCAGCACGCGGCGCAGCGGGCCCCCCGTGCCGACATGCTGCACTGGCGCCTGCTGCTGGACCTGATGCGGATGCCGGAGTGGCTGCTCGGCACCGGGTTCATGGTCAGCGGCCTGCTGCTGTCCGCGCTCGCGCTCAACCAGGGCGAGGTGTCCCTGGTCGAGCCGCTGCTGGCGACCAACCTGATCTTCGCCATGGCGCTGTCCCGGGTGCTGACCCGTCAGACCCTCGGCCGCTCCGGCTGGGCCGGGGTGCTGCTGCTCGGCCTGGGGGTGACGGCGTTCATCGTGGCCGGGCGGCCCACCGGCGGCGGTCCGCCCGCCGGGGAGCTGCGCCACTGGCTGGTGGTCGGCACGGTGGTCGGGCTGACCCTGCTGCTGGTCACCCTCGCCCGACGGCTGCCGCTGTTCGAGGAGGCCACCCTGCTGGCCCTCGCCGCCGGACTCCTCTACGGCCTCCAGGACGCGCTCACCCGCACCACCACCCAACGCCTCGACCACGACGGGCTGGCGGTGGTGCTGCGCACCTGGCAGCCGTACGCGGTGGTGGTGGCGGGCGTGGTCGGGCTGCTGCTGGTGCAGAGCGCCTTCGAGGCCGCCCCGCTGCGGATGTCCCTCCCCGCGCTGACCGCCGCCCAGCCGCTGTCCGGGATCGCCTGCGCGGTCGGCTTCCTCGGCGACCGGCTGCGGGTGACCCCGGGCGCACTGGCCTGGCAGACGGCCGGGCTGGTCGCGATCGTGATCGGGGTGATCGTGATCGGACGGCACCCCGCGATGCCCGGCAGCGTCCGCGAGACCCTGGAGTCCATCGGCGCGCCACCCGAGGACCGACCCGGCAGCGCCGAAAGCGACACCAGCGACACCAATGCCGCCCCCGACCCCGACCCCGACCCCGACCGCAGAGCCGAGTAGGCCCACCGATGTGCTGGAGCGCCCAGGCGGACGCCGTGGCCGGCACGGTGGTCGCGGGCGTCGGCGTGGCCTGCCTGGTCCGCGCCCGACGGTCCGGGCGACCGCAGCGCCTGCCGCTCGCCGCGCTCCCGCTGGTGCTCGGCGTGCACCAGCTCGTCGAATCCCTGGTCTGGCTCGGCACGGACGGCGAGCTGCCCGCCGACCCCGCCGGGGCGGCCCGCACCGCCTGGGCGGTGATCGCCCTGCCGCTGCTGCCCGCCCTGGTACCGACCGGGGTGTGGTGCGCGGCCCGCGAACCCGGTCACCCCGCCACCCCCGCCCGTCGCCGGCTGCTCGCCCTCCCCTCCCTGCTCGGCGCAGCGGTGGCGGTACCGCTCGCGGTCGCCGTCGCCACCCACCCGGTGACGGCCACCCGGCACGGCCACACCCTCGGCTACGGAACCGGCGTCCCGCACCCCGCCCTGCTGCTCACCGGCTACCTCCTCACCACCGTCGGCTCCCTCCTCCTCAGCGCCGACCACCTGCTCCGCCGCCTCGGCCTCCTCACGGCAGCGGGCGCCCTCGCCTGCGCCCTGCTCTGGAGGTTCGCCTTCATCTCCACCTGGTGCGCCCTCGCCGCCCTCGCCAGCCTGCTCCTCCTCCACTGGTCCGGACACCCACCGAGACCCACCGGCACCCACCCACCCACACCAACCACCCACCTCCCCCTCACCTGACCGAGGCGAGAGGGACGCGCTGCGGGAGGGGGCGGTGGAGGGGGTGGCTGCGGAAGGGGGCGTTGCGGGTGATTTTCAGACCGCCCACGGTCTCGACCCCCCTCGATGAGGGTCGGCGGTCGGAAAATCATCCAGCCCCCGGAGCTGCCACCCCCGGAACCGCCCCCGGCGTCACCCCACCCCCCCCGGGACCCCCCCCCCCCACCAACCCCCGCCCCGGGGCCCCGCCCCCCGGGC
>NZ_JBHYGR010000067.1:10658-19830 GCF_042738155.1 Kitasatospora sp. NPDC059088
CCCTCCCGAGAGCCCACCCCCGAACCAAAGCCCCGCGCAGCGGCCCCCGCCACTCGGCGCCCCCGCCACCCCCCGCTCGGCGGGGTCCCCGCAGCCGTTCGCGTCCCGGAGCCGGATTGTCACCCGGGCGGAGTAGGCGCAGGCTGGCAGGAGGGCCAGGGAAGCGGCCCGCCCCGGTCGGCCGCGGAACAGATGACGGCCGTCGGTCAGGCACGAGGGGCAGGGCAATGGCACGCGGGAAGCTCTGGGGCTACGTCGCGTCGGGGGCCCGGGCGCTCGGCGCGCTCGGCGGCGCGAACGGCGCGGGCGGCGCCGAACGCAAGGGCGGCGGGGGCACTGCGGAGGGGCTCGGCCCGTATCCGCCGATCTCGATGGCCGGCCCCCGGCCGCTGTCCCGTACGGAGCTGGACCGGCTGAGCTGGACCGGCCGCCAGGCCGGGTGCGAGCCCCAGGCGCGGCACGTGCAGGTCTCCGAGGTGGTCCGCCGGGTGGTGCGCGGCGGCGGCCGGGCGGCGGCGGTCACGCTGCGGCTGGCGCCGGGCCTGCCGGTGGTGGCCGGGGACGCCCGCCGGATGGAGGCCGCGATCGCCGGGCTGCTGGACCACGCGATCCGGCGCAGCCCGTTGGGCGGCCGGGTGCTGGTCCGCGCGGACGTCAAGCGCTCGGGCCCGTCGGCACCGCGCACCGCAACCGGGCGCACCGCAACCGGCCACGGCGTGACCGGACACGGCACGACCGGGCACGGCCGGGAGCGAGTGGAGATACGAATATCCGACCGCGGTACGTACGAGCCGCCCGAGGCCCGCGAGTGGCTGCTGGCGGGCGTGCGGAGCACCGGACCGGTGGGACCGGCGTTGCACAGCCTGGTGCTGGCGGCCGGCGGCCGGCTCGCGGTGGAGCCGACCCCCGGTGGCGGCATGACGGTCGTGCTGCTGCTCGGGGTCGCCTACGACTGAGCCACGCCCCGGCCACCGCCCCAGCCACACTCCCGGCGACCGCCACCGCCACCGCCACCGCCACCCCCGACCGCCCCCGGGCGCCCACCGCACGGCGAACGGCGCGCTCCGAACCTAGACTTGCCCCATGCCCCGGCTCAACGACCAGGTCAGGGAGCTGCTCCAGGAGTACGCCGACCTGATCAACATCACCGGCGGGGACGCCTTCCGGGCCCGCGCCTACGAGAAGGCCGCCCGGGCCGTCGGCGGCCACCCCGAGGACCTGGCCGGTCTGGACGTCAAGGGACTCCAGCAGATCCCCGGCGTCGGCAGATCCACCGCCGAGAAGATCGCCGAGTACCTCGCCGGCGGGAGGATCTCCGCGCTGGAGGCCCTGCGCGCCGAGATCCCGTCCGGCGTACGGGAGATGATGGCCGTCCCCAGCGTCGGCCCCAAGCGCGCCCTCTCCCTCTACCGGGACCTCGGGATCGGCTCGGTGGACGAACTCGCCGACGCGATCCGCGCCGACCGGCTGTCCGGCGTGGCGGGCTTCGGCGAGCGCAGCGGCGAGAAGATCCTGCACGGCATCGAGCTGATGCGGCAGTCCGGCGGCCGGACCCTGCTCGACGCCGCCACCGAGCTGGCCGAGCAGCTGGTCGAGGCGCTGTCCGCCGTTCCCGGCTGCACCCGCTGCGCGTACGCGGGTTCGCTGCGCCGGATGCGCGAGACGGTGGGCGACATCGACGTGCTGGCGACCGCCGCCGACTCGGCCCCGCTGATGGCCGCGCTCACCGAACTCCCGTACGTGGCCGAGGTGATCGGCAGCGGGCCGACCAAGACCTCGGTCCGCACCACCGGGGGGATCCAGGTGGACCTGCGGGTCGTGCCCGAGGAGGACTGGGGCGCCGCGCTGGTCTACTTCACCGGGTCGAAGGCGCACAACATCAAGCTGCGCACGAGGGCGGTGCGGGCCGGCCTCAAGCTCTCCGAGTACGGGCTGTTCGAGGCCGCCGGCGACACCGGCAAGGGCCCGGGGAACGGAAAGGGCCCGGGGAACGGAAAGGCTCCGAGGAAGAAGGAGGAGGGCGCCAAGGTGGTGTCCGCGACCGAGGAGGAGGTGTACGCGGCGCTCGGGCTGCCCTGGATCCCGCCGCCGCTGCGCGAGGACCGGGGCGAGATCGAGGCCGCGTTGAACGGTGAACTCCCGGAGCTGATCCAGGAGTCGGACCTGCGCGGCGACCTCCACACCCACACCGACCTGACCGACGGCCTGGCCACCCTCACCGAGATGGTCGACACGGCGGCGGCCCGCGGCTACTCCTACTACGCCGTCACCGACCACGCGCCGGACCTGGTGATGCAGCGGATGACGGACGAGAAGATGCTGGCCCAGCGCGAGGAGCTGCGCCGACTCGCCGACCGTCACAAGAAGTTGCGCCTGCTGCACGGCACCGAGCTGAACATCGGCCCGGACGGCGGGGTGGACTGGCCGCCCGAGTTCCTGGCCGGCTTCGACGTCTGCGTGGCCTCCGTCCACTCGCACTTCACCCTGGACCGCGCCGCCCAGACCCGCCGGCTGGTCCGGGCCTGCGAGAACCCGTACGTCCATGTCATCGGCCACCTCACCACCCGGCGGATCGGCCGGCGCGGGCCGATCGACGTCGACCTGGACGCGGTGTTCGCGGCCGCCGCCCGCACCGGCACCGCGATCGAGATCAACAGCTCCCCGCAGCGGCTCGACCTGCGGGACGAGGACGTGCTGCGGGCCAAGCGGCACGGTGTGCGCTTCGCGGTCGACAGCGACGCCCACGCCACCGGCCAGCTCGGCTACCCGCGCTTCGGCATCGGCACGGCGCAGCGCGGGTGGCTCACCGTCGACGACGTGGTCAACGCCTGGACGTGGCAACAGTTGAAGCGGTTCCTCCGCAAGGACGCACTACGGAAGTAGTGCCCCGCACTACTTCCGTAGTTGCCGAGCCCGCAGTGCCCCACCCTCCTACCCCCGCCCTCCTACCCCCGCCCTCACACCCCCCGGTCGATTCCCCCGGTCGAAGCCCCCGGCGAGGCCAGCACCCGCGCCGCGCTGCGGTGCCCGAGCCCGGCCGCCAGGTGGAGGTCCCCGGTGTCCAGGAACCCGGCCAGGAAGCCCGCCGCGAAGGCGTCCCCGGCCCCGGTGAGGTCCCGCACCTCGGCGACCGGCGGCACCGGCACGGTGAACAGCCCGTCCCCCGGCACGTCCACGGTGGTCGGCTCGGCACCCGCCTTGGTGACCACCGTCGAGGCCGCCAGCCGGGCCCGCTCCGGCCCGGGCAGGCCGTCCACCAGCAGCCCGAGGTAGGCGGACTCGGAGCGGTTGGCGAACACGAAGGTGGGCGCCAACTCGGCCAGCAGGGCCAGGAAGCGCTCCCGCCCGTACTGCTCCAGCATCCCGGTGGAGGAGGCGTCCACCGAGGTGGTGCCGCCCGCCTCCCGGACCCGGTCGAGCGCGTCGACCGCCGTCCGGCCGACCGGCTCGCCGTCGAAGGAGTAGGCGGGCACGTGCAGGTGGGTCAGTCCGCCCAACCAGTCGTCCGGGACACGTTCCAGCAGCTTGGCGGCGCCGCGGTCGGGCAGCATGGTCCGTTCGCCGTCGCGGTCGATCAGCACCACGATGCTGCCGGTCCGACCGTGCCGCTGCACCCGGACGTCCACGCCGTGGCCGCCGAGTTCGGCCACGATGCCGTCCCCGATGGCGTCCGCGCCGACGCAGCCGAGGAAGCGGGCCGGGTACTGTCCGGCGGCGAAGCAGGCGACGTTGGCCGCGCTGCCGCCGCGCCGCCGGAAGACCTGGGCGCCGGAGTCGGTGCCGTGGCGCAGCGGCCCGTCGACCCAGACCACGATGTCCTCGACGAGGTCGCCGAGCACCCCGAGCACGGGTCAGGCCCCGGCGGTCGCGGCGGCGGACCCGTCGGCCCGGTCGGCCCCAGCAGACCTACCGGCCCGGTCGACCCCACCGGCCCCACCCCCCAGGGCCGCCAGCGCCACCGCGATCTCCCCGCCCAGGCGGACGTTGCCGCGGTAGACCTCGACGTTGACCTCCAGGCTGCGCCCGCCGGTGTCGCGCTGGATGTGGTCGAGCAGGAACGGGGTGGAGGCGTTGCCGGTGATGCCCCGGCGCTCGGCCTCGGCCCAGGCGCGGGCCAGGATGCCGTCCAGCTCCTCCGGCGGCAGCTGCTTGGCCGGGTCGACCGGGTTGGCGATCAGCACGGCCTGCGGCAGGTCGAGCCGGTCGCGGGCGTCGATCACCGCGGCCGCCTCCGTCGCGGACTGCACGGCGAAGTTGATCTCGTGGCCGGAGTCGGTGACGTAGAAGCCGGGGTACTTGGTGGTGCGGTAGCCGATGACCGGGATGTTGAGGGTCTCGAAGCGCTCCAGGGTGGCCCGGATGTCGAGGATGGACTTCACCCCGGCGCTGATCACGGTGACCGGGGTGGCGGCCAGGGTGGTCATGTCGGCGGACTCGTCGAAGCTCTCCGTGGCACCGAAGTGGACGCCGCCGAGGCCGCCGGTGGAGAAGACCCGCACGCCCGCGCGGTGGGCGAGGAAGGCGGTGGCGGCGACGGTGGTGCCGCCGTGCCGGCCGAGCGCGGCGACCACCGGCAGGTCGCGCAGGCTGACCTTGTCCAGGCCGTCGGTGGCGGCGAGTTCGGTGATCTGCTCGGTGCTCAGGCCGACGGTGGGGACGCCCGCGTGCACGCCGATGGTGGCGGGGACGACGCCCGCCGCCCGCAGCTGCTGCTCGGCCTCCAGCGCGACCGCCAGGTTGCGGGGTCGCGGCAGGCCGTGGGTGAAGATCGTCGACTCCAGGGCGACCACGGGACGGCCGTCGGCGACGGCCCGGGCGACCTCCTCGGAGATCTGGATGGCGGGGGTGCTGGCGGGCTGTCCGGTCATGGCGGGAGCTTCCTGTGAGATGCCACTGCGGTGGGGCAACGTGACGCTCAGCGTATGGACGGTTCGGATCGGAAACCAGAATGAGTCCTGGGGTTTCCGATAGCCGGTCAGCTATTGGTTCGCACTAGGATGACCCGCATGGGCTTCACCTTGCGGCAGCTGGAGGTCTTCCTGACCGTCGCCGAGACGCTGCACTTCGGCCGGGCCGCCGAGCGGCTGCACATCTCGCAGCCGACGGTCAGCCAGGAGGTCGCCCGACTGGAGCGGACGGTCGGGGTCGAGCTGTTCGACCGCAGCCGCCGCTCGGTCGCGCTGACCGAGGCGGGCGAGGTGATGGCGACCGAGAGCGCGAGACTCCTGGAGCAGGCCGGCGCGATGCTGGCCCGGGTCCGGCTGCACGAGGAGTCCCGGCTGGGGACGGCCCGGATCGTCGCCTCCCCGAGCGTGGCGAACCGGCTGCTGCCCGCCGTGGTCAGCCGGGCCGAACAGGAGCTGCCCGCGCTCGACACCGCCGAACTCGCCGTCGACACCGGCCAGGTCTCCGCCACCCTGGCCGGCGAACTCGCCGACATCGGCCTCGGCCGCTTCCTGGAGGACGTCCCCGGCTACCGGCTGGAGCGGATCGCCGACGAGCCGGTCCGGGTCGCCCTCGGCCGGGACCACCCGCTGGCCGCCCGGACGACCCTGCGGCTGGCCGAACTGCGCGACCTGCCCCTGCTGTTGTGGCCGCGCGAGCAGCACCCCCGGTACTACGACCACGTGCTCGGCCTGTGCGCGGAGCACGGCGTCGACCCGCCGGTGCTGGTCAGCCCGCCGCGGATCGTCGGCTCCCGGCTCTACCTGCTCGCCCGCAACCGCGCCTTCTCCCTGGTGCCCGGCTCGATGACCGGCCACCTCACCGAGGACGTGGCCACCGTACGGCTGGACGGCCGGGCCACCCTGCCGCTGGAGATGCAGTGGCGCACGGACGACCGCCGCCCCCCGATGGCGACGCTGCGCAACCTGATCCGCCAGGAGGCCGCGGCCCTGGAGGAGTGGTAGCGGCAACGGCCCGCCCCCGTTCCGGGAGGGCGGACCGACGCCCCGCCGGAGGGCCCGAAAGCAACTCTTGACGGTCACATGCCAGCGCCGGAAGGATGCCCGGATCAGCCACCCGGCCCGTCGCGCGCCGACGGGCCGCCCGACCCCGGGGACCCACCTTGGCCCTGTTCCCCCGGCGCTCCCCGCGCCGCCCGCTGCGCCGCCTCGCCGGACTGCTCGGCGCCGCCGTCCTCACCCTCGCCGGCACCCTGACCGCCGCCGCCCCGGCCCACGCCGACTTCGGCCGCGGCTACCACGACCCGGTCACCGCGACCAAGCCGCTCACCCGCCCCGACACCCGCTCCTGCACCGTCGAGGTGATGCACGACCGGGAATTCCGCAACGGCTACGGCAACCCGCCCGACACCCCGTACACCGCCACCCTCACCCCGCCCGCCGACTGCGCCGGCCCCTGGTCCGCCGTGGTCCTCGACCTCCACGGGCAGGTCGCCGGGCGGCAGTTCGACCGGATGTTCAGCGTCCGCGTCGGCGGTGTCGAGGTCCTGCTGTCCTCCACCCCGGAGCCGTCCCCGGACGGCATCCAGTGGAACGTCGAACGCGATCTCACCCGCTACGCCCCGCTGTTCGCGGCCGGACCGCAGCCGTTCTCGCTCGACCTCGCCAACGTCACCGACGCCACCTACACCGGCGTCTACAAGGTCTCGGTCGGCCTGACCTTCTACACCGCGAACGACCGCTGGCCCGCCGCCCACGGCGCCGACCAGGTGCTCACCACCGGCGCGTTCTCGCTCACCCAGGCCGCTCCGGGCACCGCCAAGGACCTCACCTTCCCGCAGAACCTGCAACGGCTGACCGCCGAGGTGTACGCGCGGGGCGGCGGCGCCTGCGAGGAGTTCGCCTACGCCTCCGCGCCGGACGCCTTCGTCGCCGCGAACCCGTCGATCGGCGCCTGCGGCAAGGGCCCGTTCCGCGAACTGAGGCTGACCGTGGACGGCCGGGTGGCCGGCGCCGTCTGGCCGTACCCGGTGATCTACACCGGTGGTTGGGACCCGCTGCTGTGGCGGCCGGTCCCCGGCATCTTCGCCTTCGACCTGCCCGCCTACCGGCTCGACCTCACCCCGTACGTCGGCCTGCTGCTCGACGGGCGCCCGCACAGCGTCGGCATCGCGGTGAACGCCTCCGAGGCGCAGAGCAACGACGTCTGGGCCGGCCAGGTCAACCTGTTCGCCGAGGTCGACCACGACACCGCCCGCACCTCCGGGCAGCTCACCGACTACCGGGTCGCCCCCGAGGCCGCCGTCACCACCCGGCTCACCGACCACGGCGGCGGCAGCGGCGACTGGACCGTCACCGCCGCCCGGCACGACCTGGCCCGCGGCTGGGTGCAGACCTCGCACGGCCGGATCACCACCGAGGTCCGCGACGACCTCGCGTTCAGCTCCGCCCAGCAACTGCGCGACAGCGGCAACGACGTGACGCTGCACAACGGCACCGACCTCACCCGCACCACCGCCACCTGGGGCGGCGGACCGCACCGCACCACCACCGTGCACGAGGGCGAACCGCTGGACGTCACCTACAAGGTGACCCACGACGCGGCCGGGAACACCGACCAGAACACCGCGATGGACCTCGGCTACCACCGCGAGGCCACCACCGCGACCGGCGGCCACGTCACCGGGCGCAGCACGGTGGACCACACCCTGCGGCCCACCGCGACCCGCCACGACGGCGACCGCACCGTCCGGACCGGCAGCAGCACCGAGGACTACCGCAGCACCGGGCCGGACGGGCCGTACCACCGGACGCTGAGCTTCGTCGACGGGTGGCCGAAGCCCTGAGGCACTCCCCCCGAGGCCCCCGAGGCCCCCGGGGGCCCGACTTGCGAAATTCGCCCGATTTCGGACCGTTCACCCCTGGTGCACGGCTCGTAGGAAGCGCATGATGGGAGGTGGACCTGCGAGGTAGCTGAAGGAAGTTCGACCGCAGGAGGCAGTGGCGACAGGTCGAGACGGATCAGGGTCTGCCGCTGGTACTACCTCGGTCGACGATCGAACTACCGGCCGGAGGACGGGATGTCCGGAGGCCACCCCCACCTCGCAGGTTCCGCGCGTCCACGGAGCATCCCCTCGGCCCCGTGGACGCGCCCTCGCGCCCTGCCGCCCGCTACCGCGGCACCGGGTACCCCATCTCCCAGGCGTGCACGGCGATCCCGACCCGGTTCGACACGCCCAGCTTGCGCTGGATGCTGGCCACGTGGGTCTTCACCGTCCCCGCGGAGATGAACAGTTCGGCCGCGATGTCGGCGTTGGTGCGGCCCGCCGCGACATGACCGGCGATCTCCACCTCCCGTTCGGTCAGCGGCACCACCACCCCCTCCGCGGCCGGACGCGCGGGCCGCCGCGGCGCCGTCACGTGCTGGAGCAGCCGCACCGTGACCGACGGGCTGATCAGGCTCTCCCCGTCCGCCGCCGCCCGTACCGCCTCGGCCAGCAGGGCCGGGCCGGAGCGCTTCAACAGGAACCCGGAAGCGCCGTGCCGCAGCGCCGGGTAGACGTACTCGTCCAGGTCGAAGGTGGTCAGCACCACCACCCGCACCGAGCCGGACAGCCGCCTGGTCACCTCCAGCCCGTCCAGTCGCGGCATCCGGATGTCCACCAGGGCGACGTCCGGCCGCAGTTGGGCCGCCAGCTCCAGCGCGGCGACACCGTCCACGGCCTCGCCCACCACCTCGATGTCCGGCTGGGCGTCGAGGATCCGGCGCACACCGCGCCGGACGGCCTCCTGGTCGTCCGCGACCAACACCCGGATCACCCGCGGGCACTCACCGTTCGCACTCGTCACACCGGGCAGTCTCCCGCACCGACCGGCGGGCGGAAAAGGCCGGGAGGGGCCGGGAGGGGCCGAGAGAGGCCGGAAGAGCCTGGGATACGACGGGAGGACGGCGGGTAGGCCGGGAGGCCGGGAGAGGGCGCCGGGAAAGTTCACGCGGCCGGTCCGGCGCGGTTCACCTCCGCCCGGTGAAGCTGACCGCCATGAACGCTTCCAGTGGACGTCCGCCCGTCACCCCCTCCGTCAGCCGGCGCGGGCTCCTGGCCGGGGCGACCGGCCTGAGCCTCGGCGGCGCCGTCTCCCTCTCCGGCGTCGCGGCCACTCCCGCCGCGGGGCGCCCCCCCCCGGGGGGGGGGGGCGGGGGCGCGCGCGCGCCCCCGGCGGGGGGGGGGGGCCGCGCGCGAGGGCGCGGGCGGGGCCCCGCCCGGGGC
>NZ_JBHYGR010000067.1:19840-33868 GCF_042738155.1 Kitasatospora sp. NPDC059088
GCCTCGGCGGCGCCGTCTCCCTCGCCGTCGTAGCGGCCCCGCCCGCCGCCGCCTCCCCGCGTGGGTGGGCTCGGCCGGCCCGCCCCCGCGCGCCGCGGGTCGGCGGACTGCACCTGCAGTTCGGCTCGGACGCCTCGCGCGAGGTCACGGTCTCCTGGCACACCACCGCGTCCGTCTCCAACCCCCGGGTGATGTACGGGACTTCGCACGGCGGCTTCGGGCGCACCGAGCAGGCCGAGACCCGCACCTACCGGGACGCCAACTCCGGCACCGAGGTCCAGGTGCACCACGCCCGGATCGGCGACCTGCACCCCGACACGGACTACGTGTACGCGGCCGTCCACGACGGCGCCACCCCCGAACTCGGCACCGTCCGCACCGCCCCGCGCGGCCGGGCCGCCTTCACCTTCACCAGCTTCGGCGACCAGGGCACCCCCACCCTCGGCAAGCAGACCGCCAACGGCTACGCCAACGACAACCTCGGCAGCCCGGCCGCGGGCGACACCACCGCCGGGGTCGAGCGGGTCGCCCCGCTGTTCCACCTGCTCAACGGGGACCTCTGCTACGCCAACCTCTCCACCGACCGGGTCCGCACCTGGTCCGACTGGTTCGAGAACAACACCCGCTCGGCCCGCCACCGCCCCTGGATGCCCGCCGCGGGCAACCACGAGAACGAGAAGGGCAACGGCCCGATCGGCTACGGCGCCTACCAGGCCTACTTCGACCTCCCGGACTCCGACGCCGACGACGAACTGCGCGGCCTCTGGTACGCGTTCACGGCCGGCTCGGTGCGCGTCATCAGCCTCAACAACGACGACGTCGCCTACCAGGACGGCGGCAACAGCTATGTGCACGGCTACTCCGGCGGAGCCCAGCAGCGCTGGCTGGAGCGGGAGTTGATCGCCGCCAACGCGGACCCGGGG
This sequence comes from Kitasatospora sp. NPDC059088, assembly GCF_042738155.1. NCBI lineage: Bacteria > Bacillati > Actinomycetota > Actinomycetes > Kitasatosporales > Streptomycetaceae > Kitasatospora > Kitasatospora sp. NPDC059088. Next base: position 20,764 of record NZ_JBHYGR010000067.1, read on the forward strand.
ATCGACTGGATCGTGGTCTGCATGCACCAGGTGGTGATCTCCACCGCCGACAAGTTCAACGGCGCCGACCTCGGCGTCCGCGAGGCCTGGGTGCCGCTGTTCGACAAGTACGGCGTCGACCTGGTGGTCTGCGGCCACGAGCACCACTACGAGCGCTCCCACCCGATCCGCGGCCAGCAGCCCACCGACACCCGCACCCCGATCCCGGTCGCCACCGGCACCGAGACCGTCGACACCACCCAGGGCACCGTCCACATGGTCATCGGCGGCGGCGGCACCTCCGCCCCCTCCAACCACCTCTTTTTCACCCCGCCCAAGGCCCGGGTGATCACCGGCGTCGGCCCGGTCGACCAGGCCACCGGCAAGCGGCCCCCGGTCTACGTGATCGAGGACGCCCCCTGGTCCGCCTTCCGCGACGCCCAGAACCCGTACGGCTTCGCCGCCTTCGAGGTCGACCCGGGCGAGCGCGGCGGCCGCACCAGCATCGCCGTCACGTACTACTCCGTGAGCGGCCCGTACGGCGACCTCGTCCCGGTCGACCGCTTCACCCTCACCCGCCCGCGCGGCCTGCGCGGCGGCGGCCGGGGGCGCTGACCCTCCCCGCCCACGCCCGGGGGCGCGCTCAGGCGCCCCCGGGCACCCCCCGGGCACTCCTAGATGTGGGTCCACCCGCCGTTGGCGAGGAGTCCGAGCGGGCCCGCGAGGAGCAGGGCGGCGAACGCCGTCCCCACCCGGCCGCGGTTGCGCCGGCCGGTGAGCAGCAGCATGACGCCGGACGGGAGGGCGAAGACGAACACCGGCAACGGGAGCAGCAGGAACGGCACCGAGCACACGGCCTGGACGCCGAGCTGCAACCAGCCGACCGTGAGGCAGGCACGCCGGAAGCCCGGCTCGCGCGGTACGGCCAGGGGCAGCACCGTCATCCCGAGGAATCCGACGTACAGGCCCCAGAACCAGGCGTTGCCGTCCCCCCACCACACCCCGCCGACGGCCCACGGCATCCAGGCGACACCGGCCAGCGCGACGAGGACGCGCCCACTGGTCCGGACCCGGCCGCGGACCAGGGTGGCACGTGGCTCCCTCGGCCGGTCGGTGAACGCGGCCTCGGCCGCGAAACCGGGCTGCGCCGGCAGTGACTCGCTCATCCCTACCCCCGTGAGAACGATCCCGCGAACGATTTGAACGTGTTCAACATAGCGCTCCGGCCGTCACCCGGAAAGCCGGGGGGGTACCCCCGCGTCACCGCCCCGGCAGGGTGCAGCACACCTCCCAGCCCGAGGGACCGGACGGGCCGGCGGTCAGGGCGCCCCCGTGGGCGGCGGCCCGGGCCGTCAGGCCCGCCAGGCCGGTGCCGCCCGCGCCCGGGCGGCGGCGCAGCCGGGGCCGTCGGGCGGCCGGCCCACCGGTGTCGCCGACGGTCACCCGTACCGCCCGGCCGTCCGGCTCGGCGGCCACCCGGACCGTCACCGCGGTGGCCTGCGGGGCATGCCGGCGGACGTTGGTCAGGGCCTCCAGGACGACGGCGTACGCGGTGGCCCCGGCCTCGGCGGCGAGCAGTCCGACGGCCTCCGGGGCGAGCTCCACGGTGGCGCGCGGGCCACCCGTCGTACCGAAGCGCTCCACCAGCTCCGGCAGGTCGGCCAGGCCGACCCGGCGGGTGGTTCCGGCCGCCGCCCGGCCTTCGCGCAGCGCCCCGACCATCTCGTCCATCGAGTCCAGCGCCCGCAGCCCCGCCTCCTCCAGGCGTCGCAACAGGGCGGCCGTCTCCTCCGCCTGCTGGCCCGGGAGCTGGCCGGCCTGGGCCTCCAGCACGATGCCGGTGATCTCGTGGGCGACGAAGTCGTGCAGCCCGCAGGCGACGTCCAGCCGCTGCTCGCGCCGCGCCCGCTCGACGGCGCGCTCCCGCCGGACGTCCAGCACCCGCAGGTAGAGGCTCGCCCCGGCCACCCCGAGCACCGGCAGCAGCGAGAACAGCACGCCGCCCACCGGCCCGGCCGCACCGCCCTGCGGCATCCGGAGCACGAACCGCAACGGGAGCAGCACGGCCGCGAGCGAGACCAGCCCACCGACCGGCCAGGCCCGGCGCTCGGGCAACCGGCGGACGGCCCGGTACAGCACGCCCAGCAGCGCGAGCCACTCCAGCGGCAGCCAGAACGCGGGCAGCCGGTACGGCCCCGGGTAGCCCAGGTCGACCAGCAGCGAGACCCCGGCCGGGCCGGCCGCCGCGGCGGCGAGCGTGACGCGGCCGAGCGGCCAGGGCAGCAGCGCCACCGCGGCTGCGAACGCGGCCGTCAGGGCGAGCAGCAGGGCCGCCCCGCGCTCCCCCGGATGAGCGAGCACGACGGGCGCGAGCAGCAGCAGAGCGGTGGCGACGGCGGGCCAACGGCGGCGCCGGGCGGGGCGGGACTGACGGTCGGTGCGCACTCCGCCGAGCCTACGGGCCGCTCTCCCGGGGGAGGCCCGCTCCTCCCCGCGCAGGAGGCGACTCCCCTCCGCAGCGGGAGGTCAGGACGGTTCGGACGGGCCAGACTCGATGCCGTCGGAACAACCCCCGCAACGGAGGACGGATCACCGTGGATCTCCGAGCGCCAGGGCGCGGTAGCGTTCATCCGCACGACCGGCCCGGCCCTCTGGAGAAGCAGATGCACCCCGACCGCCCGATCCCGACCGGGCCGACCGAAGCCGGCACGGGGTTCAACGACCCTACCGGGGAGGGCCGTTGAACCCCGCGCCCGAACAACCGCAACTCGAACAACCGCAACCCGAACAGCCTCGGCCCGACCAGCCTCGGCCCGACCGGCCGCAGGCCGACCGGCAGCAGTCCGACTACGCCCGACTCGCCGCCCTCGGGCCGTACTTCGCCCTCGACACCGCCCCCGACACCGACCCCGCCGGCCCCCCGCCGCCCGGCTTCCGCCCGCTGCCGGAGCTGTACGGCACCGGCCCGGACGCGCCACTCCCCGCCCGGATCCGGGTGGTGGCGCAGCGCCTGGGCACGGCCGAACTCCGGGTCGCCGCCTCGATCCTGCACCTCGGCCTGGCCGCCCGCTTCTGGTCGGTGGGCATCGGCTCGGCCGTCCTGCTGGGGACGGTCCCGACCCTGGACCACGCCTGGGTGCGGATCCCGGACCATGGACCGATCGACCTCTGGACGCCGCCGGAACCGGTCCGCCCGGAGCCCGGGGACCTCGTCGATCAGCTCCACCGATCCGTCCTGATCGGGCAGTTGGAGCCACTGGCCGCAGCAGTGCGCGCCGCCGTGCCGCTCTCGGCACGCCTGCTGCGCGGCAACGCGGCCTCCGCGCTGGCCGGGACGCTCCGGGTACTGAGCCCCCGGGCGTCGCTCCCGGCCCGGGAGTTGGTCACGCGGCTGCTGGACCGTCCGCCCCTGGCGGGCTCCGGCACGCTGCACACCGGCCCGCGCGGGGCCGCGTTCCGCCGGACGAGCTGCTGCCTCTACTACCGGACCGGCCCGGGCGCCGGGCTCTGCGGGGACTGCTGCTTCACCCGGCCGCCGGCCCGGCGGAACCCACCGGAAACCCGCTGAGGCCCGCACCCGGCTTGTCCGGAGCCGGGTGCGGGCCACTTGTTCCCCACCCGGTTCCGATGCCCTCGCACCGGGTGAAGTCCTTTCGGGTGGACGGTCCTCAGACCGCGACCGCCTCCTCCATCTCCTCCTCGGCCTCGGCCGCCGCCTCGGCCCGCGCCGACACCGCGCGGCGCCCGCGGCCCTCGTACGCCGCCGCGGCGACCAGGGCCGCCCCGCCCAGCAGCAGCCAGACCACCAGGGTCAGCACGTGCCCGCCGAGGCCGGCGCCGCCGTCGAAGTACAGGATGTCCCGCGCGCCCTCCAGGTAGCCGGCTCCGGTCCAGAAGCCGTGCAGGGCCCCGAAGAACCCGTTCTGCAGTTCGGGCCGGTAGATGCCGCCGGAGGAGGTGAAGTTGAGCATCACGAACAGCACCATCAGCGCCAGCGTGGTCCACTTCTTCAAGAAGCTGTGCAGGCCGGTGCCGATCAGCACGATGCCCGCGGAGTAGAGCCAGCCGAGCGCCCAGACGGCGGCGTAGTCGTGATCGACCACGTGGAAGAGCGGACCGGCGGTGGCGATCCCGATCACGCTGACCACCAGCGAGACGGCCACGCCCACCAGGGCCCGGATCCGCATCGGCAGCCCGGCGCCGGCCGCGCCGATCACCGCGACGCTGGCGTAGGAGCCGATGCTCAGCGCGACCAGCAGGAAGAACAGGCCCTGGCCGGTCGGGTCGCCCTCGGCGGGGGTGGTGAGGTCGGTGACGTGCAGCGGGACGCCCTGCCGGTCCGTGACGTTGGTGAACACCGCCGTGGCGGCCACCACCGAGGTGTCGGAGTTGCCCTTGGCCACGATCAGCTCCGGGTTCCGGGCGTCCGGGACGAAGGCGCCGACCAGGTCGCGGTCGCGCAGCAGCTGCTCGGCGGCGGAGCGGTCGGCGACGGTCCGCACGTCCAGCGCGGCACCGGCCTTGCCCTGGATGGTCTGCGCCAGCCCCTGGGCCTGCGGTCCGGCGCCGACCACGGCGACCTTGAGGTGGTGGGGCTCGGGCTGGTGGAAGGCGCCCTGGTAGGCGAGGGCCATGCCGAGGCACATCAGCAGCGGGGTGAGCAGGTGGACGGCGAGGTGCTTGAGCGCGTGCCCCGGGGTGGGCGCCGCGGTGGGGGTCTGGGGTGTGCTCATGGCGTTCGTACCGTCCTCCGGCGATCTCTTCGATGATGGTGGCACATACAACCAATGTAGGTGGCAAATGCAACCATCTATGGATGTAGCTTACAACCATCTGACGCGGATCGGAAGCCGCCCGGAAGCCGGGCCGCCCGGAGCACGCCCCGACGGCCCGGCGGCCCGACGACCGGCAGCCCGGCAGCCCGGCAGCCCGGCAGCCCGGCAGCCCGGCTCAGCCCAGCTCGAACACCCCGTACGAGAACCCCTCGGCCCGCAGCTCACCGTCCACGACCCGCACCCCCTGCACCTCCAGCGGCCGCACCGCTCCCCCGCCCGGGAGGCCCGCCAGCCGGACCGCCCCCGGCTCCCGGCGCGGGTTCACCGCCACCAGGTACCGCCCGGACCGCACGTACACCAGCGGGTACCCGGCCTGCCGCACCTCCACCCCGCCGGCGGCGCCCAGCCCGGGGTGGGCGCGGCGCAGCGCGATCAGGCGCCGGACGGTGTGCAGCAGCGAGGTCGGGTCGGCGCGCTGGGAGAGCACGTCCGGGCGGTGCGGGTCAGGGTCCGGCGGCAGGTAGCACCGCTCGGGCGCGGCCGTCGAGAATCCGGCCGACGGGCCGGGCGTCCACTGCATCGGGGTCCGCGACCCCGCCCGGTTGAAGCGCGGGCCGAGCACGCTGCCCTCGACGTCCGGCAGTCCGGGCAGGTAGCGCATGCCGATCTCGTCCCCGTAGTAGACGGCGGGCAGGGTCGGCCAGGTGAGCAGGAAGGCGAAGGCGGGGGCGAGTTGCTCCCCGGAGCGCGGGGCGGTGGCCAGCCGGGAGAAGTCGTGGTTGGCGGTGGGCAGCACGATGTGCCCGTTGCCCTCGGTGAGTTCGGCGGCGGAGCGCCAGGCGTCCAGGAAGGTCTGCGGGGTGCCGCGCCCCTCGGCCTCGAAGTAGCACGGGCCCTGCTGCCAGAATTCCTCGACCGTCCCGCCGCCGTTGTTCCACAGCGACCGCAGCGGGAGGCCGTGGTCGTCCCCGCCGAAGTGCAGGAAGAAGTCGGCGTGGAACCCGGCCGCGACGGCGGCGGCCGGTTCGCCCCACTCGGCGAGCAGCGCGGCCTCGGGGTGGGCGCGGTCCAGCCAGTCGCGCAGCTCGGTCCAGAGCTTGGCGGTCTCCACCCGGCCCGGGTCGTCCTTGACCAGCGAGTACGCCATGTCCACCCGGAAGCCGGCCACGCCGAGGCCCAGCCAGTGCGCCATGATGTCGCGCAGTGCCGCCCGGTTGGCGCGCGGGCCCTCGGCGTCCACCGGCTGCCGCCAGGGCTCCGACGAACTCGTGCGCGCGTAGCCGAAGTTGAGGGCGGGCTGACAGTCGAAGAAGTTCGGCCGGTACCAGCCCGGCCGGCTCCCGGGCGAGGCGACGAAGCCGTCCACCGGCCGGTCGGACCAGATGTAGCGCTGGTCGGCCGGGTCCTCGGCGGAGGCCAGGAACCAGGGGTGGCGGTCGGAGGTGTGCCCGGCGACCAGGTCCAGCAGGATCCGGATGCCCTTGCCGCGCGCGGCCTCGACCAGCGCGACCAGGTCCTCGGTGCGGCCGTAACGCGGGGCCGGGGTGAGGTAGTCGGTGACGTCGTACCCGGCGTCGCGGAACGGCGAGGCGAAGCAGGGGTTGAGCCAGACGGTGTCCACGCCCAGCCAGGCGAGGTGGTCGAGGTGCTCGGTGACGCCGGTGAAGTCGCCGATGCCGTCGCCGTCGGAGTCCGCGAAGGACTGCGGGTAGATCTGGTAGAGGACGGCGTCGGCCAACCAGTCGGGGCCGGGGCGGGTCGAGGTCATGGGGCGGGTCCTCCTGTCGGGTCCGGGGGCCGCCCGGGCCGGGGGCCGAGGGGCCCGGGGTGGGCCGGGTGCCACCGATTCTCGTCCGATCCCGGCCGTCCCGACAGCCCGCCGCGCACCTTCACCGAACCGCCGCCGGGCCGGCGCCGCGCGGCCCCCGCTCCGCAGGAAGCGGCTACGCCCCCGCCGCACAGGCCCGGGTGAACGCCCGGGCCCGCCTGGTGATCTCCGCCCAGTCCCCCGCCTCCACCACCGCCGGCGGCACCACGTCCGTCCCCGCGCACACCGCGAGCGCCCCCTGTGCCAGGAACTCGGCCGCGTTGCCCGCGTTCACCCCGCCCGAGGCCACCAGCGGCACGTCGGGGTACGGGCCGCGCAGGTCCTTGAAGTAGCCGGGGCCGAACGACCGGGCCGGGAAGATCTTGACGGCGGCCGCCCCCAGGTCGACCGCCCGGGCCACCTCGGTCGGGGTCAGCGCCCCCAGCACCACCGGCACCCCGCGCGCCCGTCCGACCTCGGCGACCTCGGGCCGGCAGCCGGGGGTGACCAGGAAGGAGGCCCCGGCGTCGATCCCCCGCCCGGCCTGCTCGGCGGTCAGCACCGTCCCCACCCCGACCCGCCATCCGGACGCCGAGGCACGCTCCAGATGGTCCGTCACATTCGGTGTGGTGTAGGTGAATTCGGTGAAGCTGATGCCGCCCTCGGCGAGTGCGGCGCACAGTGCGGCGGCGTCCGGGATCCGGGGTGCGCGGACCACCGCGATCACCGGGTCGTTCCGCAGCTCGGCGAGGGCGTTCGTGCCGTTCACAGCATTCGTGGCGTTCGTGGCGTTCGTGGCGTTCATCGGGCCAGCGTTCCTCGATCGGTGCGGCGCAGGGCGCGCCCGGGCCGGGCGCCGGTGGTGCGACCCTGCCGGACGACGGCGGTGCCGTTGACGTACACGTACTGGATCCCCTCGGCGGGCAGCCGGGGTTGCTCGAAGGTGGCGGTGTCCCGGACCCGTTCGGGGTCCAGCAGCACCAGGTCGGCGTGGTGGCCGGGGGCGATCCGGCCGCGCCGGTCCAGCCCCAGCCGGGCGGCGGGCCGGCCGGTCATCCGGGTGATCGCCTGCTCCAGGGTGAGCACGCCCAACTCCCGTCCGTAGTGGCCGAGGTAGCGTGGGAAGGTGCCCCAGGCGCGCGGGTGCGGCCGGGCCCCGACGAGCAGGCCGTCGCTGCCCACGGTGTGGGCGGGGTGGCGCATCACCGCCCGGACGTTCTCCTCGTGCCCGACGTGCTGGAGGACGGTGGTGGCCAACTCGTCGCGGCGCAGCAGGTCGAGGAAGACCTCCGTCCCGCCGGTCCCCCGCTCGGCGGCCAGCTCGGCGACCGTCCGGCCGACCGTCGGCGCGAGGTCGGCCGAGCGGACGCCGGAGATCTGGACGGTCGCCCAGTCGGCGACCACGCCGTGGCAGCCGTCGCTGCCGGTCCGCTCCATCGCGTACCGGATCCGCTCGCACGCGGCCGGGTCGGCGAGCCGCGCCAGGGTGGCGCCGGGGCCGCCCTCGGTGGCCCAACTCGGCAGCAGGGCCGCCAGGGTGGTGGAGCCGGGCAGGTAGGGGTAGCTGTCCAGAGTGAGGTCGACGCCGTCCGCGAGCGCCCGGTCGACCAGGTCCAGGAACTCGCCGGCCCGGCCCCGGTTGACGCAGAAGTTCATCGTGGCGTGGGTCAGGTGCAGCGCGCAGCCGGACCGCCGGGCGATCTCCACCATCTCCGCGTAGCCCTCCAACGCACCTTTCCCGTACGAGCGTTGGTGCGGCGCGTGGAAGCCGCCGTAGGCCGCGACCACGGTGCACAGCGCGGCCAGCTCGGCGGTGTCCGCGTACATCCCGGGGGTGTAGCTGAGCCCGCTGGACATGCCGACCGCGCCGTGCAGCAGGCCCTGCGCCAACACCTGCCGCATCCGGTCGAGTTCGGCCGGGGTGGGCGGGCGGTTGTCCCAGCCCATGGCGAGCATCCGCAGCGAGCCGTGCGGGACCAGGTAGCAGGCGTTGACGGCGACCCGGGTGCGGTCGATCCGGTCCAGGTACCCGCCGACGTCGCGCCAGTCCCAGTCGAAGCCCGCCGGATCGCCGTTCCATCCGGCCAGCTGCCGGCGCAGCGCGGGCAGGGTGGTGTCGTCCACCGGGGCGTAGGACAGGCCGTCCTGGCCGAGCACCTCGCAGGTGACGCCCTGGGTGACCTTGGCCGGGTGCTCGGGTTCGAGCAGCAGGGCGAGGTCGGAGTGGGCGTGCATGTCGATGAAGCCGGGGGCGAGCACCAGGCCGTCGGCGTCCACCACGGTACCCCCGCCGAGGCCCGCGCCGATCTCGGTGATCACGCCGTCGGCGATCCGCACGTCCGCCCGGTAGCGGTCGGCGCCCGTCCCGTCGACGACCGTGGCCCCCTTGAAGACGGTCGCCCCCGGGAAGGCAGCGGTTCTCTCCCCCGCCGCCATCAGAAGAACGTCCTGATCAGCCCGGTGACCTGCGGCTCGGCCGCGTCCGCTCGGTCCAGCACCGGGATCGCGGTCCACTTGTCGAAGGCCGTGCACGGGTGCGAGACGCCGAGCCGCAGCACCGCGCCGACCGGTGCGAGGTCGCCCGCGTCGCGGAGGTAGGCGTGCTGGTCGTTGAGCGCGGTGATCCGGGCGGCCGTGCCGGTCAACGCCGCACCGCCACGCACCAGTTGCGGCTCGGGCAGGCCCTCGTCGAAGGGCAGGTCGCGCTTGCCCGCGTCCAGCAGCGCGAGTTGGGGCTCGGGCCGGGAGGCCACCCGGGCCCAGCCGTGCAGCGCAGCGCGGAACGGGGTCGGCCCGCCGCCCCGGGCGAGCGGGGAGATGCCCCGGTAGAAGCCGTCGTCGTGGGCGATGTACGCACCCGAGCGGAGCACCACCAGCGCCTCCGGCAGGGCGGCCAACTCCTCGGCCACCAGGTCGAAGTAGGCGCTTCCGCCGGCCGACACCACCGGTGGCGCGCCGTCCGGGTAGGCCCCGGCGAGCCGACCGTGCAGTTCGCCGAGCGCGTTCAGGTAGCCGCGGACGGCGGCCAGCCCTTCGGCGGTGGCGTCGTGCGCGAGGGCGCCCTCGTACCCGCCGACGCCGGCCAGCCGCAGGGTGGGGGCGCGCAGCACGGCGGCGGCGACCTCGACGGCCGCGTCCACGCCGCGCACGCCGGTCCGCCCGCCCGGGCCGCCGAGTTCGACCAGCACCTCGACCGGCCGCTCGGCCCCGGCGGCGCGCAACGCCTCGTCCATCAGCCGTACGCCCTCGGTGGAGTCGGTCCAGCAGAGGAAGCCGAAGCCCGGGTCGGCGGTCAGTTCGGCGGCGAGCCAGGCGAGTCCGGCCGGGTCGAGCAGGGTGTTGGCGAGCAGGATCCGCTGGACGCCGAAGGCGCGGGCGACCCGCACCTGGGGCAGGTTGGCGAGGGTGATCCCGTGGCTGCCGGCGGCGAGTTGGGCCTGCCAGAGCTGGGGCGCCATGGTGGTCTTGCCGTGCGGGGCGAGCGCGACGCCCGCCTCGGCGCACCAGTCGGCCATGGTACGGACGTTGTGGTCGAGCGCGGCGCCGTCGAGGGTGAGCAGCGGGGTGCCGAGGGAGGAGAAGGTCGGTCCGGTGGCGAGCCAGTCGCGCGTGGTGCGGCCCCAGCTCTCCGGCGGGGCGGCCTTGAACCGCCAGTCGAGGGTCTCGTCGGCCAGCGCCGCGACCGCCCCCTCGGCGATGCCGGGCCCGTCCGCACCGCTCGCGAAGGCGCCACTGCCCGCGAGGGTGCCACGGCCCGCGAAAGTCTGCTCCACCGTCTTCCTCCATCCACCATGTTGCAACATGTGCAACGAGGGTTGCACATGTTGGCAACACGGTTCTAGCATCGGCGCCGGATCACGGTCAACGGAGTCGAACCCCACCGTCAGAGGTCGACACACCGCCGCCGCAGACGAGGAGCCCAGCAGATGCCGCCACAGGACCACCCGGGGCCGGACCGCCCCGGCCCTCCCCCGACGGCCGTGTGCGTGGGCGAGTCGATGGCCGTGCTCCTGCCCGACCGCCCCGGCCCGCTGGAGTCCGTGGACACCTTCCGGCTGTCCGTCGGCGGCGCCGAGTCCAACGTCGCCGGGGCCCTGGCCGCGCTCGGCGTGCCGACCGCCTGGATCAGCCGGGTCGGCGACGACGGCTTCGGCCGCCGCCTGCTCGCCGAGGTCGCCGCCCGCGGCGTGGACGTCTCCGGCGTCACCGTCGACCCGCACCGCCCGACCGGCCTCTACCTCAAGGAGGTCGGCGGCACCACCGGCCACCGGCACGACCTCGGCCCCGGCCGCAGCCGGCTGCACTACCACCGGCGCGGCTCCGCGGCCGCCGCCCTCTCCCCCGCGCTGCTCACCGACCCGGCCGCCGCCGGCCTGCTGGCCGGCGCCCGCCTGCTGCACCTGTCCGGCATCACCGCCGCGCTCTCCGACGACTGCCTGGCCCTGCTGCGCGCCCTGCTCGCCGACCGCCGCCCGGGGCGGCTGGTCAGCTTCGACCTCAACTGGCGTCCCGCGCTCTGGCGGGACCGCGACCCGGCCGTACTGCCGCCGCTGCTGGACGCCGCCGATCTGCTGCTGCTCGGCGCCGACGAGGCCCGGGCCGCCTTCGGCACCGACGAGCCCGCCGCGCTGCGCCGCCGCTTCCCCGCACCCGCCACCGTGGTGGTCAAGGACGCCGCCCGGCTGGTCACCGCGCTGGAGCGGGACGGCACGGCCGTCGCCGAACCGGCCCTGACCGTCGAGGTGGTGGAGGCGACCGGCGCGGGCGACGCCTTCGCCGCCGGCTACCTGGCCGGCACCCTCCACGCCCTGGACCAGCGCCGCCGGCTGCGGCTGGGCCACCTGAGCGCGGCCTGCGCGCTGACCGCGCACGGCGACCAGGCCGAACTGCCGCCGGCCCCGGTGCTGACGGCCCTGCTCGACGCCTCCCCCGCCGACTGGGCCGCCACCCGGGTCAGCGCCGAGGGCATCTACTCCCCGGCCCTGCCCGCCGCCCGCCCCTGGCGGCGGACCGCCGCGGACGCACCGGCCCTGACAGCGACCCAGGAGGCGGCCCAGGCGGTGGCCGGGGCGGCGACCCAGGCGGCCGCCGGGGCGCGCGCCGACCGGGCCCGGGCACAATGAGCACCGACCCCCGCCACCCGACCGGAGCACGAGCCCGATGAGTCAGACCGTCACCCGCGCCCTGCGCATCCTCGCCGAACTCGGCGAGGGCGAGCGCTCCCTCGACCAGTTGGCCGAGGTCCTCGGCGTGCACAAGACCACCGTGCTCCGGCTGCTCCAGAGCCTGGAGGAGGAACGGTTCGTCTACCGCGACGCGGCCTACCGCTACCACCTCGGCGCCGGCCTGTTCGCCCTGTCCGGCCTCGCCCTGGAGCAGCGCGGCATCCGCCGGATCGCCGCCCCGCACCTCGCCGAGCTGAACTCCGCCACCGGCCAGACCGTGCACCTGGCGGCCTACGAGGGCGGCGAGGTGGTCTACATCGACAAGTTCGACTCCCGCCACCCGGTCAGGATGTACTCCCGGATCGGCCTGCGCGCCGCCCTGCACAGCGCCGCCGTCTCCAAGGTCCTGCTGGCCGACCTCCCGCTGCCCGAGCGCCGCCGGGTGGTGGCCGGGATCGACTTCACCCCGCACACCGAACGCACCCTCACCACGCCCGAGGCGCTGCTCGCCGAGCTGGAGAAGGTCGCGGCCCAGGGCTGGGCGCAGGACCACGCCGAGCACGAGGCCTTCATCAACTGCGTCGCCGCCCCGATCCGGGACGCCAGCGGCCGGGTGGTCGCCGCCGCCTCCATCTCCGTCCCGGACGTCCTGCTCCCGTACGAGCAGGTGCTGGACCTGCTCCCGCAGCTGCTCGCGACCGCCCGGGCGGTGTCGGCCGACTGCGGCCGCCCCGACCACAACTGACGAACCGTCACCGAACCTTCCCCGACCGCAAGGAGCCCCGACCCCGATGTCCTCCGACAAGACCGAGATCCGCACCGACGGCGCCCCGGCTCCGGCCTGGATGTTCTCCCAGGGCGTCCGCAAGGGCCCGATCCTCCAGGTCTCCGGCCAGGGCCCGCAGGATCCGGCGACCGGCGAGTACCTCCACCACGGCGACGTGAAGGCGCAGACCCGCCGCACCCTGGAGAACGTCAAGGCCATCGTCGAGGCCGGCGGTGCCACCATCGAGGACGTGGTGATGTTCCGCGTCTACCTCACCAAGCGCGCCGACTTCCCGCTGATGAACGAGGTCTACGCCGAGTTCATCGAGGAGAACGTCAAGCCCGGCGGGGTGAAGCCGTGCCGCACCACGATCTTCGTCGAACTGCCGCAGGAGCCGATGCTGGTGGAGATCGACGCCCAGGCCGTCATCGGCTGACCACCTGACCGCCTGACCACCTGACCACCTGACCGCCCGGCGGCCTGACGGCCCGACCGCCCGACCCGCCGCCACAACACCCCGAGGGGCCGGACGCCACCAAAGCCTACCGGCCCTCGGGGACTACCACCCCCCACACCCCAGCGGACAACCGCCCCACCACCTTCCCACACACCA
>NZ_JBHYGR010000067.1:33878-42558 GCF_042738155.1 Kitasatospora sp. NPDC059088
GGTTTGGGTGGGCTTTTCTTTGCCCACCCCCACCCCACACCTCGCGCCCCCCCCCACCACCACCTTCCCGGCCACATCGGCGCATCCCCGCCCCGCCACGCCGCCGCACCACCGCCCGCCCACTTGCCACACCTCCAGGGGGATATTAGGTTAGCCTCACCTAACCAACAGGAGGTCCGTTCATGAGCATCACCGCCGGTGACGCCGAGGTGCCCGAGCCCACCACCGCCGAGCGGGTCCGCAGCCTGCTCAGCGCGACCTCCTCGCTCACCGTCCGCGCCCTCGGCGAGCACCACGACCTGGACACCCCGGTCTCCGTCCACGGCTCCCGGCTGCGCCTGCGCGCCCCGCTGGACGCCCCGCTCGTCGCGGCCCTCGCCGGCGCCACCGCCACCGACGGCCTGGCCGTCGTGCTCGACGTCACCGACGTCTCCCCCGTGGCGGTCCGCGACCGCATCCGCGGCCGGCTCACCCTGGCCGGCCGGCTGCACCTGGCCCACCTCGCCGACGACGGCCTCAGCGTCCACCTGCGGGTCGACGTCGCCCACGCCGTCCTCGCCACCCCGTACGGCACCGGCGCGCTCACCGCCGCCGACCTCTCCCTCGCCGCCCCCGACCCGCTGGCCCGTCACGAGGCCGCCCTGCTCACCCACCTGGCCGACGACCACGCCGACGCCCTCGACCTGCTCACCCGGCTGCTCGACCCGGCACTGCTCACCCACGGCCCGGCCGTCCGCCCGCTCGCCCTGGACCGCCACGGCCTGGTACTGCGCCTGGACCACTCGCACGGCCACCGCGACGTCCGCCTGGTCTTCCCCGAACCCGCCCGCGACACCGAGGACTTCGGCCACCGGATGCACGACCTGATGGCCGCCGCCGAACACGGCCTCCCGGCCCGCCGCCCCTGACCGCCGCCGCAGTCTGCGCAGTCAGCGCGAATACGAGACGTACCCGTGGACCACGACGACCGAGCGGAGAACGGCAGCGGCCGGCCCGGCCGTACGAGAGGTTGTCCCGTACGGCCGGGCCGGCCTTGGGCGTGTCCCGCGCCCAGGTCCACCGGTGCGGCGATCACCCGGTCGAGCGGTCACCCGACATGACCATCCCGGGCGTCGATTCGCCCCGCACCAGCGGTGGTTCACACGTTCCTGCGGAAGGCCCCGGAGGGTCAGAGCGCGACGCCGTGCGCCCGCAGGTAGGCGACCGGGTCGATGTCCGAGCCGTACTCGGAACCGGTACGGATCTCGAAGTGCAGGTGCGGGCCGGTCACGTTGCCGGTCGCACCGGAGAGGCCGAGCTGCTGGCCGGCGGTGACGGTCTGACCGACGCTCACGCCGATCGAGGACAGGTGCGCGTACTGGGCGTACTTGCCGTCGGCGAGCTTGATCTCGACCTCGTTGCCGTAGGCGCCGTCGCTGCCGGCCTTCACCACGACACCGTTGGCGACGGCGCGCAGCGGGGTGCCGGTGGAGGCGACGAAGTCCTGGCCGGTGTGGTGGCCGGAGGCCCACATCGAGCCGGCCACGCCGTAGGCCTCGCCCAGCACGGGGTTGGCGAGCGGGGCGACGTAGCCGGAGGTGGCGGCGACCGGGGCCGCGGTCACGGCCTGGGCCGGGGCGGCGGTCTGAACCTGGGTCTGCACCTGGGCGCCGGGCTTGGCGGCCTCGGTCCGGACCTGCACCTGGGAGTCCGCGGCAGCGGAGGTGTCCTGGGTGACCGGCGCGGCGGACTTCGCCGGAGCGGCCGGCTTGGCCGGGGCGGCGGGCTTCGCCGGAGCGGCGGCGTGACCGGCGAGGGCCAGCTGCTGACCGGGGAAGATCAGGTTCGGGTCGGCGCCGACCACCGAGCGGTTCTGCTCGTACAGCGCGTGCCAGCCGCCCTCGACGTTCTTGGCGTCGGCGATCTTCGACAGGGTGTCACCGCTGACGACGCGGTAGCTCTGCTGGGCGGCCGGGGCGGCAGCCGGAGCGGCGGCCCCGGAAGCGGCCGGGGCGGTGGTGGCCGCCGGGGCGGTGTGCGCCTGGGCGCTCATCGCGGTCACGAGCGGCAGGACGAACGAGGCCCCGGTGACGGCGGTGGCGATGCCGATGCGGGCGGCACGGGGCAGGGCGATACGACGAGCCTGTGCAGGCATGGAATTTTCCTCTCCGACGCCTGCGAGGTGAGCTGTCGGGTTCGGGCTGGAGTTGCCCGGCCGCATGTGCGGCTTCACCCCAAGCCGGCCCTGGTGGTCCGCGCCCGAAAAGGCGCGAACTCCGGTCCGGCGACTTACCTGTGGGTCCCCCGCTCCTGCCGTACAGAGTTCGGTGCGAGCCACCGGGCAGCGGCAGGACTCGGCGTTCCACCCGGTGGATCCGTCCGGACTGGCCGGGCGGTCGCTGAACTAAAACTCATCCGTTCGGGTGAAGCAATGTCGATCTCTTGAATCGGCAACAACCCCCGCGGCCCCGTCACCCTCCGAATGATCCCTTGCACGCTCCGTGCACGATCCATTCACCCGGCGCCACTGATCCACCACCCTGCGCCGCCGGGACCACCCCCGTGCGACCGTCCGTTCACGCACCGCCACCGACCGACACACCACCCGGTGACCCTTGTCACGTACGCCCCGGCGGGCGCAGGATTCGGCCCGTGGCCACCTCTCAAGCCGGCACTCTGCGCCTGGGCACCGCGCAGGGCCGCTGGGTACTCCTCGCGACAGTGCTCGGCTCCAGCATGGCGATGCTCGACGGCACCGTCGTCAACGTCGCCCTGCCCCGGATCGGCGCCGACCTCGGCGCCTCCCTCGCCTCCCTGCAATGGACCCTGAACGCCTATCTGCTCACCCTGGCCGGCCTGATCCTGCTCGGCGGCGCCCTCGGCGACCGCTACGGACGGCGCCGGGTCTTCCTGATCGGCGTGGTCTGGTTCGCCGTCGCCTCCGCGGCCTGCGCCGCGGCCCCGACCATCCACGTGCTGATCGCCGCCCGCGCCGTCCAGGGCATCGGCGGTGCGCTGCTCACCCCGGGCTCGCTGGCCATGCTCCAGGCGGTCTTCCACCCGGACGACCGCTCGGCGGCGGTCGGCCTCTGGTCCGGCCTGGGCGGGGTGTCGGCGGCCGTCGGCCCCTTCCTCGGCGGCTGGCTGGTGGACGGCCCGGGCTGGCGCTGGATCTTCCTGCTGAACCTGCCGCTGGCCGCCGCCGTGATCGCGGTGACCTCCCGTTACGTCCCGGAGAGCCGGGACGAGTCCGCCGCCGGCCGCTTCGACGTGCCCGGCGCCCTGCTCGCCGCCCTCGCGCTCGGCGCCGTCACCTACGCGCTCACCGCCGCCGGGGAGGGACTGTCCCCCGCCGTCTGGGTCACCGGTGCGATCGGCCTGCTGCTGGCCGCCGCCTTCGTGGCCGTCGAGCGGCGCACGCCCGACCCGATGCTGCCGCTCGGCCTGTTCTCCTCCCGGCTCTTCACCGCCGTGAACCTGGTCACCCTCTGCGTCTACGCGGCGTTCAGCGGGGTCTTCTTCCTGCTGGTGGTGCAGCTGCAGATCGTCTCGGGCTTCTCCCCGCTGGTCTCCGGCTTCGCCCTGGTGCCGATCACGGTGCTGATGCTGACCCTGTCCGCGCGCGCCGGACGGCTCGGCAAGCGGATCGGCCCGCGCGTCCCGCTCACCGTCGGCCCGCTGCTGTGCGCCGCCGGGGTGCTGCTGATGCTGCGCACCGGCCCCGGCTCCTCCTACTGGGCGGACGTGCTGCCCGCGGTCGCGGTGATGGGCTCCGGGATGACGCTGCTGGTCGCCCCGCTGACCGCCACCGTGCTGGCCGCCGTCGAGGTGCGGCACGCGGGCATCGCCAGCGGCGTCAACAACGCCGCCGCCCGCGCGGCGGGCCTGCTCGCGGTCGCCGCCCTGCCGGCCCTGGCCGGACTGAGCGGCGACGCCTACCGGGTGCCCTCCGCGGTGGACTCCGCCTTCCACACCGCGATGCTGATCTGCGCGGGGCTGCTGGCCGCCGGCGGGCTGATCGCCTTCGCCACCGTCCGGGGCAATGTGCTGGCGCCGGAGGAGGAGCACCCGGTGGCCGAGCCGAACTGCGACTGGCCCTGCGCCACCACCACCCCGCCGCTCGACCCGGGCCGCCCCCGGACGCGCGAGGGCCCCGCCACCGGAACGGCGGCAGGGCCCTCGTCAGAGAACTGACTCCTCGTCAGAGGATGTCGCCGGGGGCGTACTTGGCCGCCTCCGGGTAGGCCGCCGCGACGGCCTCCACCTGTCGGACGACCTCGGCGACCTGCGCCCCGGCCGCACCGGTGAAGGACAGCCGGTCGGCGAGCAGCGCGTCCAGCCCGGCCCGGTCCAGCGGGATCCGCTCGTCGGCGGCGAGGCGGTCCAGCAGCTCGTTCTCCCGGGCGCCGGCGCGCATCGCCAGCGCCGAGGCGACGGCGTGCTCCTTGATGACCTCGTGGCCGGTCTCCCGGCCGACGCCCGCGCGCACCGCGCCCATCAGCACCTTGGTGGTGGCCAGGAACGGCAGGTAGCGGTCCAGCTCGGCCTCGATCACGGCCGGGAAGGCGCCGAACTCGTCCAGGACGGTGAGGAAGGTCTCCAGCAGGCCGTCGAAGGCGAAGAAGGCGTCCGGCAGCGCGACCCGGCGCACCACGGAGCAGGAGACGTCGCCCTCGTTCCACTGGTCGCCGGCCAGCTCGCCGGTCATCGACGCGTAACCGCGCAGGATGACCGCCAGGCCGTTGACGCGCTCGCAGGAGCGGGTGTTCATCTTGTGCGGCATCGCGGAGGAGCCGACCTGGCCCTCCTTGAAGCCCTCCGTGACCAGCTCGTGGCCGGCCATCAGGCGGATGGTCTTGGCCAGGCTGGACGGCGCGGCGGCCAGCTGGACGAGGGCGGTGAGCACCTCGAAGTCCAGCGAGCGCGGGTAGACCTGGCCGACGCTGGTCAGCACGTGGTCGAAGCCGAGGTGGCCGGCGACCCGGCGCTCCAGCTCGGCCAGCTTCTCGGTGTCGCCGCCGAGCAGGTCCAGCATGTCCTGGGCGGTGCCGACCGGGCCCTTGATCCCGCGCAGCGGGTAGCGGGCGATCAGCTCCTCCAGACGGCGGAAGGCGACCAGCAGCTCGTCGGTGATCGACGCGAAGCGCTTGCCCAGGGTGGTGGCCTGCGCGGCCACGTTGTGCGAACGGCCGGCCATGACCAGCTCGGAGTGCTGGGCGGACAGCTTGGCCAGGCGCACCAGGACGGCGACCGTACGGTCCCGGACGTGCTCCAGGGACTGGCGGATCTGCAGCTGCTCGACGTTCTCGGTCAGGTCCCGGGACGTCATGCCCTTGTGGATCTGCTCGTGGCCGGCGAGCTCGCTGAACTCCTCGATCCGGGCCTTCACGTCGTGGCGGGTGACCCGCTCACGGGCGGCGATCGAGCCGAGGTCGACCTGGTCGACCACCCGCTCGTAGTCGGCGACGGCATTCGCGGGCACCTCGACACCGAGGTCCTGCTGGGCCTTCAGGACGGCGAGCCACAGGTGGCGCTCGAGGACCACCTTGTGCTCGGGGGACCACAGCTGGGCCAGGGTCGCCGAGGCGTACCGGGAGGCCAGGACATTGGGGATCTGGGGCTTCGCGCTCACGCTTCGCAAGCCTAACAGCCGAGGTCACGCCGAACGTCGGCGGATGGCGCGAGGCCGCACCGACCCGGCCGGCGGGCCCGGCCGGCGGGGCCGCCCCCGCGGCTCCGGCCGCCCCGGCCGCCTCGCGTCCGGGTGCGCCGACTCCGGGCCCGCGCCCGGCCGCGCGTCCCGCCGCTCCGGCGGCCCCGGCCGCGCCCGCGGCCGAGTTCTCCTCGCCGGCTCCGGCCGGTGCCGACGCCCCGCGTCCGGCCACCCAGGCCCCGCGGCCGAGCGGCCAGGGCCAGGCCTCCGGCGGTGCCCGTCCGGGCCCGCGTCCGGCCGGCCCGCGTCCGGGCAACAACCCGTTCACCTCGGGCAGCGCGACCGGCATGGCGCGCCCCGGCGACCGCCGTCCGGGCGCGCCGGGTGCCCGTCCGGGTGCTCCGGGTGCGCAGGGCGGCGACCGTCCGCGTCCCGGTGGCGACCGTCCGCGTCCGGCCGGTGCTCCCGGTGCCGACCGTGGCGCCCCGCGTCCCGGTGGCGACCGTCCGCGTCCGGCCGGTGCTCCCGGTGCCGACCGTGGCGCCCCGCGTCCCGGTGGCGACCGTCCGCGTCCCGCCGGTGCCCCGGGTGCCGGTGCGCCGCGTCCCGGTGGCGCTCCGCGCCCCGACGGCATGCCGCGTCCGGCCGGTCCGCGCCCCGGCGCCCCGTCCCCGTCCGGCATGCCGCGTCCGAACCCGGGCATGATGCCGCAGCGTCCGGCTCCGGGCCCGCGTCCGGGCCCCGGCGGCCGTGGCCCCGGTGGCCCCGGCGGCCGTCCGGGTGGTCCGGGTGGCGCCGGTGGCGCCCGTCCGGGCTTCCAGGGTCGTCCGGCCGGTCCGGGCTCGCGTCCGGCCGGTGGCGGCGGCTTCGGCGGTCCGCGTCCGGGTGGCGGCGCCCCTGGTGGCGGCGGCGGCTTCGGCCCCCGTCCCGGCGGCTTCGGCGGTCGTCCCGGTGGCCCGGGTGCCCGTGGTGGCACGCAGGGTGCCTTCGGTCGTGGCCCGGGCGGTCGCCCGGCTCGCGGTCGCAAGTCGAAGCGGGCGAAGCGCCAGGAGTACGAGGCCATGCAGGCCCCGTCCGTCGGCGGTGTGATGCTGCCTCGCGGCAACGGCCAGACCGTTCGCCTGTCGAGCGGCGCCTCGCTGATGGACTTCGCGGAGAAGATCAACGCCAACCCGGCCGCGCTCGTCTCCGTCATGTTCAACCTCGGTGAGATGGTCACCGCGACCCAGTCGGTCTCCGACGCGACCCTCGAGCTGCTGGCCGGCGAGATGGGCTTCCAGCTGGAGATCGTCAGCCGGGACGACGAGGACCGCGAGCTGCTGGAGTCGTTCGACATCGACTTCGGTGCGAACGAGGGCGACGAGGACCAGCTGGCCCCGCGCCCGCCGGTCGTCACCGTCATGGGTCACGTCGACCACGGTAAGACCCGACTGCTGGACGCGATCCGCAAGTCCAACGTGGTGGCCGGCGAGGCCGGTGGCATCACCCAGCACATCGGTGCCTACCAGGTGGCGACGATCGTGAACGGCGAAGAGCGCCCGATCACCTTCCTCGACACCCCGGGTCACGAGGCGTTCTCCGCCATGCGTGCCCGTGGTGCCAAGTCCACCGACATCGCGATCCTGGTGGTCGCGGCCAACGACGGTGTCATGCCGCAGACGGTCGAGGCGCTCAACCACGCCAAGGCCGCCGGTGTGCCGATCGTGGTCGCGGTCAACAAGATCGACGTCGAGGGCGCCGACCCGACCAAGGTCCGCGGCCAGCTGACCGAGTTCGGTCTGGTGGCGGAGGAGTACGGCGGCGACACCATGTTCGTCGACATCTCCGCGCGCCAGGGTCTGAACATCGACCAGCTGCTGGAGGCCGTGGTCCTGACCGCGGACGCCTCGCTCGACCTGCGGGCCAACCCGGAGCAGGACGCGCAGGGTATTGCGATCGAAGCCCACCTGGACAAGGGCCGCGGCGCCATGGCGACCGTCCTGGTCCAGCGCGGTACCCTCCGCGTCGGTGACTCGATCGTCGTGGGCGACGCCTACGGCCGCGTCCGCGCCATGCTGGACGAGAACGGCAACAACCTCGCCGAGGCCGGCCCGTCCCGCCCGGTGCTGCTGCTCGGTCTGACCTCGGTGCCCCGCGCCGGCGACAGCTTCATCGTCGTCGACGAGGACCGCACCGCCCGCCAGATCGCCGAGAAGCGCTCGGCCCGCGACCGCAACGCCGCCTTCGCGCAGCGTCGGGTCCGGGTGTCCCTGGAGGACCTGGACAAGGCCATCGCCGCCGGCTCCATCGAGCAGCTCAACCTCATCATCAAGGGTGACGTCTCCGGTTCGGTCGAGGCCCTCGAGGACGCCCTCGTCAAGCTGGACGTGGGCGAGGAGGTCGAGCTCCGGGTGCTGCACCGCGGCGTCGGTGCGATCACCGAGTCCGACGTCGACCTGGCGATGGGCTCGGACGCCATCATCATCGGCTTCAACGTGCGCGCCGAAGGCCGTGCGCGCACCGCGGCCGACAAGGAAGGCGTGGACGTCCGGTACTACTCGGTCATCTACCAGGCGATCGAGGAGATCGAGAACGCCCTCAAGGGCAAGCTCAAGCCGGAGTACGAGGAGGTGCGCCTCGGCGCCGCGGAGATCCGCGAGGTCTTCCGCTCCTCCAAGTTCGGCAACATCGCCGGTGTCCTGGTCCGCGACGGCATCATCCGCCGCAACACCAAGGCCCGCCTGCTGCGCGACGGCAAGGTCGTGGCGGAGAGCCTCACCATCGAGGGTCTGCGCCGCTTCAAGGACGACGCGACCGAGGTCCGCGAGGGCTTCGAGGCCGGTGTCACCCTGGGGTCGTTCAACGACATCAAGGTCGACGACATCATCGAGACCTACGAGATGCGCGAGAAGCCGCGCGGCTAGTCGGTGTCAACCGGGGTCGGTCGACGGGTGGTATTTCCCTGGACCCGCCCCCGTCTCGCAGTGTTTGGTGTGTCTCGTTTAAACAACACCGAGCCCACCAAACCAGAAGAAATCTCGTAATCCCTCAACAGAATGAAAAAAAAGT
>NZ_JBHYGR010000067.1:42568-47576 GCF_042738155.1 Kitasatospora sp. NPDC059088
AGCCTCCCCACACAGCCCTCGCATGCGAGCGCGCGCCGCCCGGGGGAGAGGCCGCGTGATCCGGGGGGTGCGGCGCGGGGTGGTCAACGCCCCCCCCCCCGCGCCCCGGTCTCGCTGTGTAGGGTCCTGGGGTGTCGGCCGGTTCCGCGCCGACATCCCGAGGCCTTCCAGGTCGGCGAGACCTGTCATACATGTTCGTGGGAACACTCACCTTCGACCTGCTGCTGGGCGACGTCCACTCGCTCAAGGAGAAGCGTTCGATCGTGCGGCCGATCGTGGCCGAACTGCAGCGCAAGTACAGCGTGTGCGCTGCCGAGACCGGGAACCAGGACCTGCACCGCCGGGCCGAGATCGGCCTCGCGGTGGTCGCCGGCGAAGCCGGGTACGTCACCGAGGTCCTGGACAGCTGTGAGCGGTTGGTCGCCGGCCGCCCCGAGGTGCAGCTCCTCTCCGCGAGGAGGCGCTACCACAACGACGACGACGAATGAGGACCGTGGAGCCGGTCGGCGGAAGTCGCCGTTCTCACACGGATCAGGACCGAGAGCGCCCGCAAGGCCGGGCGCGGGCCGGTACTTTGGGGCGTGGGCCCCGACGGGTGCGCAGTTCTCCCGGGTACCGGGCCCATTGCACGAGGAGGCAACGTGACCGACACCGCTAGGGCGCGCAAGCTCGCCGACCGCATCCAGGTGGTCGTCGCCCAGACCCTGGAGCGGCGGGTCAAGGACCCGCGACTGGGGTTCGTGACCATCACCGACACCCGGGTGACCGGCGACCTGCGCGAGGCCACCGTCTTCTACACCGTCTTCGGTGACGACGCCGACCGCGAGGCCACCGCGGCCGCGCTGGAGAGCGCCAAGGGCGTGATCCGCTCCGAGGTCGGCAAGATCGGGGTGCGCTTCACCCCGACGCTGACCTTCGTCGCGGACGCGCTGCCGGAGAACGCCCGGAACATCGACGACCTGCTCGACCGGGCCAAGGCCATCGACGCGGCGGTGCGCACCACCGCCGCGGGCGCGACCTACGCCGGCGACGCGGACCCGTACAAGGTCCCGGCGGCCGAGCGTGACGACGAGGACGAGTAGACATGGCGGGTGAGCCGGCGCAGGCCGCCTCGCGAGCCGGATCGACCACGGGGGCGTCCTCCACCAGCACGGTGGAGGGTGCCCTCGCGGCGCTCCCCGGCCCGCGTGCCGAGGAGAGCGGCTTCGAGCTGGTCTGGCAGCAGGTGGTGGCGGAGATCGGGCGGGCCCGCTCGATCGACCTGATCTGCCACATCTGCCCGGACGGCGACGCGCTGGGCTCCTCGCTGGCGGCGGCCCTGGCGCTGCGCGCGCTCGGCAAGCGGGTGCGGGTCTCCTTCGGCGACGACCCGCAGGTCGTGCCCGAGTCGCTGGCCTTCCTGCCCGGCCAGGAGCTGATCGTGCCGGCCTCCGAGGTGCCGGACGTGCCCGAGCTGGTGCTCTGCTTCGACGTCGCCGCGCAGAGCCGGCTGGGGCTGCTGCACGACAAGGCCTTCGCCGCGCCGGTCCTGGTGGTGTTCGACCACCACGCCTCCAACCCGGGCTTCGGCACCCACCAGCTGATCGACCCGACCGCGCCGGCCACCGCCGTCCTGGTGGACGAACTGCTGCGCCGGCTCGGCGTCGAGCTCGACCAGGAGCTGGCCACCTGCCTGTACACCGGGGTCGCCACCGACACCGGCTCCTTCAAGTACCGGGCGACCACGCCCGCGACCCACGAACTCGCCGGGCGGCTGCTGGCCACCGGCATCCGGCACGACCTGATCTCCCGGCAGCTGTGGGACACCTCCTCCTTCGGCTACCTCAAGGTGCTCGCGGCCGCCCTGGACCGGGCCGTCTACGAGCCGGAGGCGGCCGACGGGCTGGGCCTGGTGTGGACCTGGGTGCCCTACCAGGACCTGGCGCTGTTCAGCGTCACCGTCGAGGAGATCGAGGGGCTGATCGACATCCTGCGGCGGCCGGCCGAGGCCGAGGTGGCGCTGGTGCTCAAGCAGGACCCGGACGGTACGCTGCGTGGCTCCTCCCGCTCCAAGGGCGCGGTGGACGTCGCCGCGGCCTGTGGTGAACTGGGCGGGGGCGGGCACGT
This sequence comes from Kitasatospora sp. NPDC059088, assembly GCF_042738155.1. Lineage (NCBI taxonomy): Bacteria > Bacillati > Actinomycetota > Actinomycetes > Kitasatosporales > Streptomycetaceae > Kitasatospora > Kitasatospora sp. NPDC059088. The sequence goes on from NZ_JBHYGR010000067.1 coordinate 44,675, forward strand.
CTTCGCGGCCGGGTTCGCCGCCCGGGAGGACGTCGCCGCGGTGGTCGAGCGGTTCCGGGGCGCGCTGCGGCCGCTCCACTGACCTTCCCGTAGAGCAACTCCCGCACGTACCGGAGAAAGAACCCGATGAAGCGCAAAGGCACCGGCCCGGACGGCCTGGTGATCGTCGACAAGCCCGAGGGCATCACCTCCCACGGGGTCGTCGCCAAGCTGCGGTGGCTGGCCGGGACCAGGAAGGTCGGGCACGCCGGCACGCTGGATCCGATGGCCACCGGCGTGCTGGTGATCGGCGTCGAGCGGGCCACCCGGCTGCTCGGCCACCTGATGCTGACCGCCAAGACCTACGAGGCGACCGTCCGGCTCGGCCAGACCACCGTGACCGACGACCGCGAGGGCGAGGTCACCGCCTCGGCCCCGGCGGACGGCGTCACCCGGGAGGCGATCGACGCCGGGATCGCGGCGCTCACCGGCGAGATCATGCAGGTGCCGTCCAAGGTCAGCGCGATCAAGATCGACGGCAAGCGGTCGTACGCGCGGGTGCGCGAGGGCGAGGACTTCGAGCTCGCCGCCCGGCCCACCACCATCCACTCCTTCACCGTGCACGCGCAGCGCGCGGCGGTCGCCGAGGACGGCACGCCGGTGATCGACCTGGACGTGACCGTGGAGTGCTCCTCCGGCACCTACATCCGGGCGCTGGCCCGCGACCTGGGCGCCGGGCTCGGCGTCGGCGGGCACCTGACGGCGCTGCGCCGCACCAAGGTCGGGCCGTACGGGGTGGAGTCGGCGCGCACCCTGGAGCAGCTGGAGGAGTCGGTCACCGGCGACTCCGCCAGCGGGCTGGAGGTGCTGCCGATCGGGGCGGCCGCGGCGGCCGCGTTCCCGCGCTGGGACCTGGACGAGGCCTCCGCGGAGAAGCTGTCGCACGGCTCCCGGCTCAAGGCGCCCGGGCTGGGCGTGGACGGGCCGATCGCGGTGTTCGGGCCGGACGGGCGCTTCCTCGCGCTGGTCGAGGAGCAGGGCGGCCAGGCGAAGCCGGTCGCGGTGTTCGTCGGCTGAGCCGGCCCGTCCGTCGGACCGCAGACCCCCGTCGGGAGCCCTCCCGGCGGGGGTTCCGCGTCCGGTCCCGGGTTCCCCCGGCGGGGTCCTTCACCCGAACGGTGGGCTTCACCCGCACGGGGGAGCGCGCGAGGTGAACCGCCGTGGTGAACGGCGCGGGCGCGGTCGGGGCGCCCCTGCGGGGGGCAGGATCCCGGCGGCGAGCGGGCGACGGGCCCGCTCGACGGGTGAGGGGGCTCCATGCCGGGGTTTGCGGAGGGCGATCCGGGGCGGTACCTGCTGCGGATCCGCGACCTCAACGGGCGGCTGCACGGCTTAGGGTTCGCCGCCGACCCGCAGGGCTGGGTGCTCACCGCGCACGAGGCCGTGGCCGGCCTGGACCGGCTGGTGCTGCACACCCCCGGCGGACAGACCAGGGTGCTCGACGCCGACGCGGTGCTGCCGCTGCCCGAGCACGGGCTCGCGCTGCTGCGCACCGACGCGGTCGGCGGGCTGCCCGTCCCGCCGCTGCCGGTGGCCGCGGTGGGCGCCGGGCACGAGGTGCTGCTGCCCGCCCTGACCGGCGAGGACGGCCGGGCGGTGGTGCTGCGCTGCGGACTGCTGGGCGTCGGCGGCGCCGCGTACGGCGGCCACCTGCTGGCCGGGGTGCCGGTGCTGGACGTGCCCGCGGTGGCCGGGGTCGTGGTGCCGGCCGGCTCACCGGTGCTGGACGCCCGCAGCGGCGCGGTGGTGGCACTGGCCGCGCCGGCCCTGCGCGGACCGCAGTACGGGGGAGCGCCGTACGGCGGGGCGGCCGGTTCCGGGCCGTACGGCGGGGCGCTGTGGGCGGTGCCCGCGGGGGGCGGCGCGGTGGTCGCGCCGGCGCTGGCCGAACTGCTGGAGCGCAACGCGGCGACGGTGCCCGGGTACGGCACGGCGCTGAACCTGGCCGGGGTGCTGCGGCTGACCGCCGCCCAGCTGGCCGCCGCCGGGGCCGGGCCCGGCCGGGTGGCCGTACTGGCCGCCGACCGGGTGGACCGGCCGGACGGCCTGGCCGGGGACGAGCCGGAGGCGACCGTCACCGCCCTGGTCGGCGCCCCCGGCAGCGGCCGCTCCACCGAACTGGCCGCCCTGGCCGCCCGCCGCTGCGACGGCGCCCGGCCGCTGCCCACCCTCTGGCTGCGCGGCGCCGACCTGCGCGCCGAGGACCGCTCGCTCGCCGAGGCGGTGGAACGGGCGCTCGCCGCCGCCGCGGCCGAGCTCGGCACCCCGGCGCCCGCGCCGGAGCCGGTGGCGGCGCTGTGCGCGGCGGCCGGACGCCCGCTGCTGGTCGTCCTGGACGGCCCCGAGGAGGCCCCGGCCGAACCGGACCCGCGCTGGCTGCGCGGCGCCGGGCAGTGGCTCACCGGCTGCGGCGCACGACTGCTCACCGCCTGCGGCGAGGAGCTCTGGGAACGGCTGGCGGCCGAGCCCTGGGGCAGCGGCGCCGCGGGCGTCCCCCGCCCGGCGGAACCGGGCCCGGACGGCGACCTGGCCAGCGCCCCCACCGTCCGGATGGACGGCGGCGGGCCCGGCACCCCGACCCTGGCCGGGCACCGGCTGGGCCCGCTGCCCGCCGAGGCGGCCGAGCGGGTGCGCCGCCGCTACGGGCTGCCGCCCGGCCGCCCGGCCGCCGCCGAGGACGCCCGGCACCCGCTGGCCGTCCGGCTGGCCGGCGAGCTGTGGGCGCAGGGCCTGCACGACGGGCCGGCGCTGCGCAGCGAGCTGTTCGGCGCCCACCTGGACCTGCGCTGCCTGCGGGTGGCCCAGCGGCTGGCCGAGGACGGCCGCCCGCGCCGCCCGGGCGCCCACCGCCGGGGCGCCGCCC
>NZ_JBHYGR010000068.1:0-31965 GCF_042738155.1 Kitasatospora sp. NPDC059088
GCGCCGCGCCGCCCCCGCGGCCGCCCCGCAGCCGCCGTCGTCCGGCCGCCGCCGCGGCGGCTCCGACGTCCCGGGCCGCGCCCAGCCGGTCCAGCCGGCACCGACCCTGGCCGTCCCCGAGCCCGGCGTCCGGCCCGCCCTGCGCGGCCGCCCCGGCCGGCCGTACCCCGGCGGCCCGGCGGACGCCCGGCAGGGCCTGGCCGCGCCGCCCGGGGGCAGCCTGCTGGACATGCTCAAGGTCGCCATCGCGATCCTGGACACCGCGGGCCGGGTGGTGCTGTGGAGCCCGGCCGCCGAGGAGCTGCTCGGCTGGCCGAGCGAGCTGCTGGTCGGCCGCCGGATCGACGAGCTGATCCCGGACCAGGAGCAGGTCGCCCGGATCCGGACCGCGGTCCAGGACACCCTGCGGCACGGCCGCTGGGCGGGCAACGCCGAACTGCGCGACCGGGACGGCGTGCCGGTCGCCGTGGACGCCCGGATCTCCCTGCTGGTGGACGGCGACGGCACCCCGTTCCTCCAGGTCAACCTGGCCGAGGCGGCCGCCGTACGGGCCATCGAGCGGGACCTCGCGGTGCGCGACGCGCTGTTCGAGCAGTCCCCGCTGGGCATCGCCATCCTGGACACCGACCTGCGCTACACCGCCGTCAACCAGACCCTGGCCGAGATGAACGGCGTCGCCCTGGAGGACCACGTCGGCCGCACCACCGGCGAGACCCTGCCCGAGCGGGCCGCCGACGAGATCACCGCGATCCAGCGCCAGGTGCTGGCCACCGGCGAGCCGGTCATCGACGTCACCCTCGCCTCCCCGGTCACCACCCGGGCCGGCTACCGCTCGATCTCCTACAGCCGGATGACCGACCGGGCCGGCCGGGTGCTCGGCATCTCCGGCACCGTCATGGACGTGACGGAGCGTTACCGAGCGGTGGCCAAGGTCGAACACGCCCGGCGGCGGCTCTCGCTGCTCAACGAGTTCGGCTCCCGGGTCGGAGACCTGCTCGACGCCGCCCGGATCGCCCAGGAACTGGCCAACTCGGTGGTGCCCCGGCTGACCGACCACTCCGCGGTGATCCTGCTCCAGGCCGTCGCGCACGGTGACGACCTGCCCCGGCACGGCCACGACCGGCGCACCTCGCTGCTCCAGCTCGGCACCGCCTCGGTCCAGGACGGCCCCGAGGTCGAGGTGATGCTCCGGCGCGGCGCCCGGATCACCTTCGCGGAGGACTCCGCCTGTGGCCGGGTGCTGCGCACCGGGGTGCCCGAACTGCTGTCCGGCGCCGACCAGCTGGACGACGTCACCTACCCCGGCGACCCCAAGATGCAGGCCGCCCACGACCTGGGCGTGCACTCGATGCTGGTGGTCCCGCTGCGCGCCCGCGGCATCGTGATCGGCCTGCTGCTGGTCAGCCGGGCCGGCTACCGCGAGGGCTTCGACCGGGACGACCTCGCCTTCACCGTCGAACTCGCCGACCGGGCCGGCAGCTCGCTGGACAACGCCCGGCTGTACGCCCGCGAGCGCACCGCCGCGCTCACCCTCCAGCGCACCCTGCTCCCGCAGCAGGTCCCCCAGCCCACCGGCGTCGAGGTCGCCTACCGGTACGTGCCCGGCAGCAGCGGCACCGAGGTCGGCGGCGACTGGTTCGACGTCATCCCGCTGCCCGGCGACCGGACCGCGCTGGTGGTCGGCGACGTGATGGGCCACGGCCTGCGGGCCGCCGCCACGATGGGCCGGCTGCGCACCGCCGTCCGGGTGCTGGCCGCCCTCGACCTTCCGCCGGACGTCCTGCTGCGGCACGTCCACGAGCTGGCCGACGACCTCGCCCAGGGCCCGGACGAGGCGCTGCTCGCCACCTGCGTCTACGCCGTCTTCGACCCGGGCACGGCGAAGCTGACGGTGGCCAAGGCCGGGCACATCCCGCCGGTGCTGGTGGTGCCGGGCGAGGGGGCGGTGGAGCCGACCCGCACCGGTGGCCCGCTGCGCGGCGGGGCCGGGCGGATCCTCGACCTGCCCTCCGGCGCCCCGCTCGGCGTGGGCGGAGTTCCGTTCGAATCGGTCGAACTGAAGATCCCCGAGGGCAGCCTGCTCGCGCTCTGCACCGACGGCCTGGTGGAGTCCCGGGACAAGGACCTCGACGTCGGCCTGGGCCGGCTGGTCACCGTGCTCCAGGAGCCGCACGCCTCCATCCAGGCCGCCTGCGAGGCGGTGCTGGACACCATGGAGCAGGGCCGCGAGCCGGACGACGTCGCCCTGCTGCTGGCCCGGCTCGGGCACGGCCAGGCCGGTACCCCGACGGCCGGCTGGACGCTGCCCGCCGAGCCGACCGCCGTCTCCCGGGCCCGCCGGCTGGTCCGCGCCGCGCTCGCCGAGTGGGGTGTCGAGGACCTCACCGACACCGCGGAGCTGCTGGTCAGCGAGCTGGTCACGAACGCCGTCCGGTACGCCAGCGCCCCGATCGGGGTCCGGCTCACCCTCGGCGAGACCCTGCTGGTCGAGATCTCCGACCCGCTGCCGGACCCGCCCCGGGAGCGCCACGCGGCCGAGGCCGACGAGGGCGGCCGGGGCCTGGAGCTGGTGCACCGGCTCGCGCTGCACTGGGGTGCCCGGGCCGAGGGGATCGGCAAGGTGGTCTGGTTCGAGCTGGCACTGCCGGGTAGTGACACCGGCGAGGAGTGACGCGAGTAGAGCGTCCGGACCGTCGGGAGAACCGTGCTGCATATGCCAACGGGCGCTCAGGGGGAGCGCGCGCTCCGGAAGGGGGCGCGGGCGTGGCATTGTGGTTGCGCGGGCGGTAGGACAAAAACCTTCGCCCGATCTGATGTTGTGATGTTGAGGGCGTGTGAACGCACCCCTCGATGATGAATACTCGGTCTTCTCGACATCCGGACGGTCGCGGGTTGGAGGGGTCGGTCCGTTGAACAGCACTCCGGCGCGGAACGCGCCGAGCAGCAGCGGTCATGCCGCTGTGCCCGGGCAGGCCGGTTCCCCGCACCTGCCCGTACCGGCGCCGCCGCCGGCCCGCGCCGCCGCCGGCTCGGGCCGCGACGGCCGCGCCGCGGCCCACCCGGCCGCCGAATCCCGGCCCTGGGGCGCCGGGGACCCGGGCTCGATCTACGACTACATCCGGGTCGCCACCTTCGCGATCGGCCCCGACGGCCGGATCAGCCAGTGGAGCGAGCGCGCCGCCGAGTTCTTCGGCGTCCCCGCCGCCGAGGCCGTGGGCGCCGACCCGATCAGCACCTTCGTCCCCCGCGAACTCTGGCGCCGCGGCCGCGCCCGGCTGGAGCGCACCCTGGCCGGCGAGGAGTGGGTCGGCACCACCCCCTACCGGGACGCCGCCGGCGGCGAGGGACTCGCCGAGCTCTACCTGATGCCCGACAGCGCCCTGCCCACCGCGGGCGCCACCTGTCTGGCGGTCGACCTCGGCCGGCTGCGCCGGATCGAGACCGACCTCGCCGCCTCCGAAGCCGTCTTCGGGCAGACGCCCACCGGCTTCGTGCTCTTCGACGACCGGCTGCGGCTGCAGCGGGTCAACGACGCCTTCGCCTCCGGAATGGGCCTCGTCCCCACCGACCTGGAGGGCCTCACCCCGCACGACCTCTTCCCGCCGTCCGAGGCCGACCGGCTCAGTGCCGCCCTGCGCAAGGTCCTCGCCACCGGGGAGCCCGTCTTCGACCTGCGCTTCCACAGCGCCGTCCCGACCCGCGAGGGCAACCGGCTCTGGGCCGTCTCGCTGTACCGGCTCAACGGCTCGGCCGGGCAGCCGATGGGCGTGGCCGGACAGGTCTCCGACGTCACCAGCCGGCACGTCGCCGAGCGCGAGGCCGACGGCGTGCGCCGCAACCTCGCCCTGCTCAACGAGGCCAGCGCGCACATCGGCTCCACCCTCGACCTGGAGACCACTGCCAAGGAGCTCCTGGACGTGGTCGTCCCGCCGTTCTGCGACCTCGCCACCGTCGACCTGTACACCGCGCTGCTCTCCGGCGAGACCGTCCCCAGCGCCGGGCGCCTCGGCGACACCGTGCTCACCGACGGCAGCGGCGAACTGCGCCGGGTCGCCGTCTCCAGCGTCATCGGCGGCGCCTCCTCGGTGCTCGGCTCGGTCACCGGCCTGCCGATCGCCGAAGCCGGCGGCACCCTCTGCTACCCGCGCCGCTCCCCGCACGCCCGGGCGCTGCGCACCGGCCGCAGCGTCGTCCCCGAGCCCGGCCGCGACCCGCTGCTGCGCTCCACCCTGATCGTCCCGCTGGTCGCCCGCGACCAGGTGCTGGGCCTCGTCCAGCTCTCCCGGGCGATCGGCAGCGAGCCCTTCGACGCCCGCGACGTGGCGATCGCCGAGGAGCTGGTGGCCCGCGCCGCCGTCTGCATCGACAACGCCCGGCTCTACCGCCGCGAGCACGAGCGGGCGCTGATCCTCCAGCGCAGCCTGCTGCCCCCGGGCAACCCGGCCGCCAGCGGCCTGGAGATCGCCTGCCGCTACCTGCCCAGCAACAACAACACCGAGGTCGGCGGCGACTGGTTCGACGTCATCCCGCTGCCCGGCAACCGCACCGCCCTGGTCATCGGCGACGTGATGGGCCGTGGTCTGCGCGCCGCCGTCGCGATGGGCCAACTGCGCACCGCGGTAAGGACCCTGGCCATGCTCGACCTCGACCCGGCTGAGGTGCTCGGCGCGCTGGACGAGATCGCCCGCGGCCTCGGCGACGACTCCGTCCCGGCCGGGCCGCCCACCCAGTACGGCCGGCTCACCTCGACGGCCGACGAGGAGGCCCGCGAGGTCTACCTGGCCACCTGCGTGTACGCCGTGTACGACGCCGTCACCCGCCGCTGCGTGTTCGCCAACGCCGGCCACCTGCCGCCCGTGCTGCTCAGCCCGGGCGAGCCCGCCCTGATGCTCGACGTGCCGCCCGGCCTGCCGCTCGGCGTCGGCGGCGAGCCCTTCGAGGAGGTCGAGCTGACCCTCCCGGACGGCGCCTTGCTCGGCCTCTACACCGACGGCCTGGTGGAGAGCCGCAAGCACCAGCTGGACGAGGGCCTGCGCGCCTTCCGGGCCGCGCTCAGCGACCGCGGCAAGGGCCTGGAGGACCTCTGCGACCACGTCCTCGGCGAGCTCGACCCGCACCACGGCGAGGACGACATCGCCCTGCTGATGGCCAAGGTGCACGCCTTCCCCGAGGACGCGGTCGGCAACTGGTTCCTGCCGCCCGAGCCGACCTCCGTCGCCAAGGCCCGTGAACTGGCCTGCAGTTGGCTGCTCGCCCGGGGGCTGGACGAGCTGGTCGACACCACCGAGCTGCTGGTCAGCGAGCTGGTGACGAACGCGCTCAAGCACGGCCGGGGCGAGATCCGGCTGCGGCTGCTGCGCGAGCGCAGCATGGTCTGCGAGGTCTGGGACGACGGCTACGCCCAGCCCCGGCAGCGGCGCGCCCAGGAGACCGACGAGGGCGGGCGCGGCCTGCAGCTGGTCAGCCTGCTGGCCGAGCGCTGGGGCAGCCGGCGCACGCCCAAGGGCAAGATCGTCTGGTTCGAGCTGGCGCTGTAGCGCCCGGCGGGGCTGGGCCGTACGGGTGCAGTCGCCCGGCGGCCCGCCGTGTCGGCGCGGGCCGGGCGGGGCGGGCGGCGTTCGATGGCCGCCATGCGCGTCCGCCAGCTCACCGCCGCAGCCGCCGCACTGCTGCTCGCCGCCGGGCTCGGCGGCTGCTCCGACGACCGGGGCCGCGGCCCCTCGCCCGCACCGGCCCGGGCCGAGCCCACCGCCACCACCGGGGACGTCCGCGCCGCCGAGCGCGGCGCCGTCCGGGACGGCGGCACGCTCAGCTGGGCGCTGGACGGCGTCCCGGCCACGCTCAACGTCTACCAGCGCGGGGCCGGCGCCGACTCGGCGCTGCTCGCGCACGCGCTGTACCCCTCGCTGTTCCGGCCCGACGAGCGCGGGCGGCTCGTCCCGGACCCGGACTACCTGGTGGGCGCCGAGTCCACCCCGCCCGGGCAGCAGCCGCAGGTGGTCACCTACCGGCTCAACCCGCACGCCGTCTGGACCGACGGCACCCCGCTGTCGGCCGCCGACCTCGGTGCCCAGCGGGCCGCCCTGTCCGGCCTGGACCCGGCCTACCTGGGCGGGCCGGCGGCCGGGTACGAGGCCGTCGACTCGGTCGCCGAGGGCGCCGACCCGCACGAGGTCAAGGTGACCTTCCGGCGGCCGTTCGCCGAGTGGCGGGCCCTGTTCGGGCCGCTCTACCCGGCCGCCGAGACGGCCACGCCGGCCGCCTTCAACCGGGCGCTGACCGGCGCCGGCCACCTGAGCGCCGGGCCGTACGCGCTCACCCGGTACGACGAGGACGGCGGGCGGGTCACCGTGGAGCGCAACCCGCTCTGGTGGGGGGACCGGCCGAAGACCGACCGGATCGACTTCCTGGCCACGCCGCCCGAGCGGCGGCTGGACGCGCTGGACCAGGGCCGGCTGGACGTCGCCCCGCTCACCGCCGCGGTGGACCGGGCGGTGCCGCCGCCCGCGCCGTCGCCCGCACCGCCGTCGCCAGCACCGTCCTCCCCGGCCCCGTCCAAGGGCGGCTCCGCGGCCGCCGCCCCGCCCGAGGCGGCGCCCGAAGCGGTGCCCGAGGCGGCGGCGTCGGCGCTACGGCGGGCCGAGTCGCTGCCCGGGGTCACCGTGCACCGGGCGGCCGCCCCCTCGCTCACCCAGCTCACCCTCAACGCCACCCGCGGCCCGCTCGGCGACCCGGCCCTGCGGCGGGCGGTGGCCCGGGCGGTGGACCGGCGGTCGATCGCCGAGGCCGCGCTGGCCCCGCTCGGCCTGCCCGGCGCCCCGCTCGGCAGCCACCTGCTCGCCGGCGACCAGGAGGGCTACCGGGACGACAGCGCCGCGATCGGACCGGCCGACGCCGCGACGCTGCTGGACGAGGCCGGCTGGAAGCTGTTGAACGGGAGCACCCGGACCAAGGACGGCAAGGAGCTCGTCCTCACCCTGCTCGTCCCGGCCGGCTCCGCGACCGCCCGGCGCACCGCCGACGCGCTCACCGCGGACCTCGACGGGTACGGCATCGGGGTGAGGACGCTGACCGCGCCCGCCGACACCTTCGTCCCGGAGCAGCTGGCCGACGGCGACTACGACCTCGCGCTGTTCTCCTGGCCGGTCGGCCCCAGCCCGGCCGTGGAGCAGCGCGCCGCGTACGCCAAGCCCCGGCCGGACGCCGACGGCGCGCTCGAGTCCGGCGGCAACTACGGCCGCAGCGGCACCGAGGAGATCGACCGGCTGTTCGACCGGGCGGTCACCGAACTCGACCCGGCGGCCCGGCTGGACCTGTTGCAGGAGGCGGACGTCCGGATCTGGCAGCTCGGGCACTCCGTCCCGCTCTACCAGCGGCCGGAACTGGTGGGGGTGCGGACCGGCGTGGCCGGGGCGGGGGCCTTCGGCTTCGGCTGGCCGCGCTTCCAGGACGTGGGCCGGAGCCGGTAGCGGAGCCGGGCGGGCCGGGCCACCGGAGTGCGAACGGGGGAGTGTCGGAAGGCGACCGCGGGGTGACGGGGACGTGACTCGTCTGTGATCTTGATCCCGCCCGACCTGCTCGTTTCTGCCGCCTTGGACGGTTCCCCGTACCATAGGGAAAAGCCGAGGCATGTCCAGATGCCCGGCGGGTGGACCGGTAGTAGCAGGCGGAACGGGTGGCGCGGCCGAAGGGCCGCCGGTGCGCGTCTCGCGGCCGGGCCCGCCGTAACCCACGATTCCGGGAGAATCCGCAAGGCATGCCCACGCGCAACGACATCCGTAACGTCGCCATCGTCGCCCACGTCGACCACGGCAAGACCACGCTGGTCGACGCCATGCTCAAGCAGGCCGGTGCCTTCGCGGCCCACCAGCAGCTCGACGACCGCATGATGGACTCGAACGACCTGGAGCGCGAGAAGGGCATCACCATTCTCGCGAAGAACACCGCCGTCAAGTACCACCCGAAGGATGGTGGCGCTCCGATCACCATCAACATCATCGACACCCCGGGCCACGCCGACTTCGGTGGCGAGGTCGAGCGCGGTCTGTCGATGGTGGACGCGGTCGTGCTGCTGGTCGACGCCTCCGAGGGCCCGCTGCCGCAGACCCGCTTCGTGCTCCGCAAGGCGCTCACCGCCAAGCTGCCCGTCATCCTGTGCATCAACAAGACGGACCGCCCGGACTCCCGGATCGACGAGGTCATCAACGAGACCTACGACCTGTTCCTGGACCTGGACGCGGACGAGGACCAGATCGAGTTCCCGATCGTCTACGCCTGTGCGCGTGACGGCGTGGCCTCGCTGACCAAGCCGGAGAACGGCACCGTCCCGGCCGACAGCACCAGCCTGGAGCCGTTCTTCTCCACCCTGCTGGAGCACGTCCCGGCCCCGAGCTACGACGAGGACGCGCCGCTCCAGGCCCACGTCACCAACCTGGACGCCGACAACTTCCTCGGCCGCATCGCGCTGCTGCGCGTCGAGCAGGGCGAGCTGCGCAAGGGCCAGACCGTGGCCTGGATCAAGCGCGACGGCACCATCTCGAACGTCCGCATCTCCGAGCTGCTGATGACCGAGGCGCTCACCCGCAAGCCGGCCGAGGTGGCGGGCCCCGGTGACATCTGCGCCGTCGCCGGCATCGGCGAGATCATGATCGGCGAGACCCTGGCCGACCCGGAGAACCCGATCGCGCTGCCGCTGATCACGGTGGACGAGCCGGCCATCTCGATGACCATCGGCACCAACACCTCGCCGCTGGTCGGCCGCGGCGGCAGCGGCAAGGGCGCGGACGCCAAGGCCGGCGTCAAGGTGGACCGCAAGGTCACCGCCCGCCAGGTGAAGGACCGCCTGGACCGCGAGCTGATCGGTAACGTCTCGCTGCGCGTCCTGGACACCGAGCGTCCGGACGCCTGGGAGGTGCAGGGCCGCGGTGAGCTGGCGCTGGCCATCCTGATCGAGACCATGCGCCGCGAGGGCTTCGAGCTGACCGTCGGCAAGCCGCAGGTGGTCACCAAGGAGGTCAACGGCAAGACCCACGAGCCGGTCGAGCGCCTCACGGTGGACGTGCCCGAGGAGCACATGGGTGCCGTCACCCAGCTCATGGGCATCCGCAAGGGCCGGATGGACAACATGTCCAACCACGGCTCGGGCTGGGTCCGGATGGAGTTCGTCGTGCCGTCCCGCGGCCTGATCGGCTTCCGCACCGAGTTCCTCACCAACACCCGCGGCACCGGCATCGCCCACTCGATCCACGAGGGCCACGAGCCGTGGTTCGGCAACCTGACCACCCGCAACAACGGCTCGCTGGTCGCCGACCGGGCCGGCGTGGTCACCGCCTTCGCGATGACCAACCTCCAGGAGCGCGGCGTGCTCTTCTGCGAGCCGGGCACCGAGGTGTACGAGGGCATGATCGTCGGTGAGAACTCGCGCGCCGACGACATGGACGTGAACATCACCAAGGAGAAGAAGCTCACCAACATGCGGTCCGCGAACGCGGACGTGGCCGAGTCGATCGTCCCGCCGCGCAAGCTCTCGCTGGAGCAGTCGCTGGAGTTCTGCCGCGAGGACGAGTGCATCGAGGTGACCCCGGAGACGGTTCGCATCCGTAAGGTCGTGCTGGACCAGAAGGACCGCGGACGCACCGCCTCGCGCGCCAAGAAGGCGTGATCCGGACGCTCTGACCGGCCTTTGGCCGGAATGCTTCGCCCCCCTTTCCGATGGAGAGGGGGGCGAACTTTTTCAACTACTCCAAGTTGTCGGGGCCGCTATTAACGGAATAGCGCTCATCACACCCAGGTGTCCGCTGAGCGAACGTGACAGTTCGTCATCCGTGACGACTGTCCGTTTGGTGCCTGTCTGGCTATGTCTCATATGTCCGGTTTTCGAAACTTACCGACTGTTCATGTGACCTAATTGAGATCGTCACTGGTCACTTTCGTGTCCGTGCGTGACGGATAGTGGGTGCAGTCAGGCTCGGGTCAAGGGTGAACGCGCAGGGGTGCGCGCCGAAACCACGAGCGCGGACGGCATTGCGGGTCCGGTGATCACCGTTCCGCGTTGCCCTCCTCGTCGCAAACGTCGAATTCAGGAGGCACACCGATGCGTGGTGTGAGCCAGGCCAAGTGGGTTGTCGCAGCTGTTGCTGTCGCGCTCGCCGCGACTGCTTGTAGCAGCAGCGGCAGCAGCGACACCTCCGGGAGCTCGGACAGCGCCGCGGTCGACCCCTCGGGCACGTTCAGCTTCCAGAGCGCGGAGCCGCAGCGTCCGCTGCAGCCGGCCAACGCCATGGAGAACCAGGGCGGCCGTATCGTCAAGCAGCTGTTCACGGGCCTCGTCGACTACGACCCCGCGACCGGTGCTCTTCGCAACCAGGTGGCCGACAAGATCGAGACCACCGACGCCAAGAACTACACCGTCACGCTGAAGTCCGGCTGGACCTTCCACGACGGCACCCCGGTCACCTCCAAGTCCTTCGTGGACTCCTGGAACTGGTCCGCCAACCCGGCCAACAACCAGATCAACTCCGACTGGTTCTCGGACATCGTCGGCTACGACGCCGTCCACCCGGACAAGGGCGACCCGACCGCCAAGGAGATGGCCGGCCTCAAGGTCGTCGACGACACCCACTTCACCATCGAACTGGCCCAGCCCGTCTCGTACTTCACGTACAAGCTCGGCTACTCGGCCTTCTTCCCGCTCCCCACCGGGTTCTTCGCGGACCCGAAGGGCTTCGGCGAGAAGCCGGTCGGCAACGGCCCGTACCAGTTCGTGTCGTGGGAGCACAACAAGGCCATCACGCTCAAGGCCTACGACAAGTACACCGGCACCAACAAGGCGAAGAACGGCGGGATCGTCTTCCGCAGCTACACCTCGCCCGAGGCCGCGTACAAGGACCTGATGTCCGACACGCTGGACGTGCTGGACCAGGTCGACTCGACCGACCTGCCCAAGTACAAGGACGACCTGGGCAAGCGCGCGATCGACCAGGCCCAGGGCGCGATCCAGAACATCTCCTTCGCGCTGTACAACGCGGACTGGTCCTCCATGGACAAGGACAAGGCCGCCAAGGTGCGCCAGGGCCTGTCGATGGCGATCGACCGCGACACCATCACCAAGACGGTGCTGAACAACAGCCGTCAGCCCGCCGACTCGTTCGTGGCGCCGGGCGTCATGGGCTACAAGGCCGGCGTCTGCGGCGACGCCTGCAAGTACGACCCGGCCAAGGCCAAGCAGCTCATCACCGACAACGGTGGCGTCCCCGGCGGCAAGATCACCATCCTGTACAACTCCGACGGTGGCCACAAGGAGTGGGTGGACGCGGTCTGCAACTCGATCCGCCAGGCGACCGGCGTCGAGTGCCTCGGTGACCCGAAGCCGGACTTCAAGACCTCGCGTGACATCGTCACCAAGAAGCAGGTCCAGAGCATGATGCGGACCGGCTGGGTGCAGGACTACCCGCTGAACGCCAACTTCCTGCGGGACGTCTACGGCACCGGTGCCGCCGCGAACGACGCCGGCTACTCCAGCCCGGAGTTCGACAACCTGGCGAAGCAGGCCGACGCGGCCACCACGGTCGAGAAGACCGCCGAGCTCTACCAGCAGGCCGAGGCCGTTCTGGCCAAGGACATGCCGGCGATCCCGCTCTGGTACTACAAGACCAACTCGGGCTACTCGAACAACGTCCAGAACGTGAAGTTCAACTCCTTCGGCGACCCGGTCTACACCGACGTCGAGGTCAAGAAGAAGAAGTAATCGGTCGGCACCGCCTGACCCGGTGACAACGGCCGGTGCCCGTCCCATCCCCACAAGGGCGAGGACTGGCACCGGCCGTTGGCACGCCGACTTATCTCTTGCCGGGTTGACGGGCCCGGCAGAGCCATACATGGAGGCACGATGGGGCGCTTTGTCGCGAGGCGACTGCTCCAGATGATTCCGGTGTTCCTCGGAACGACCGCACTCATCTTTTTCATGGTGCACTTGCTGCCCGGTGACCCGCTGGCAGCACTGTGGGGCGACAAGGCGCCGGACCCGGTGCAGCTCGCAGCCCTGAAGCACCAGCAGCACCTGGACCAGCCGCTGGTCCAGCAGTACCTCTCCTACATGGGGGGCCTGCTCACCGGCGACTTCGGCAAGGCACTGGACGGACGTCCGGTGCTCGACAAGATCACCGAGGTACTTCCGGTCACGGTCCGGCTGGCGCTGTTCGCGTTCGCCATCGAGATCGTGGTCGGCATCGGCATCGGCCTGATCGCGGGCCTGCGCCGCGGCAAGATCTTCGACAAGGGTGCGCTGGTCTTCACCCTGCTGCTGATCTCGATCCCGGTCCCCGTGCTGGGCTTCCTGTTCCAGACGATCTTCGGCATCAACCTCAAGTGGGTCACGCCGACCGTCCAGCACAGCGACGACATCACCCAGCTGGTGCTGCCGGCCGTCGTGCTCGGCTCGCTGTCGCTGGCCTACGTCGCGCGCCTCACCCGTACCTCCATCGCCGAGAACATCAAGGCCGACTACGTCCGCACCGCGGTGGCCAAGGGCCTGCCGCGCCGGAAGGTCATCGGCACCCACCTGCTGCGCAACTCGCTGATCCCGGTGGTCACCTTCCTCGGCACCGACCTCGGCGCCCTGATGGGCGGCGCGATCGTCACCGAGGGCATCTTCAACGTCCAGGGTGTCGGCCACGCGCTCTACCAAGCGATCAACATGAAGGAGGGCGCGACCGTCTCCGGCTTCGTGGCCTTCCTGGTGATCGTCTACCTGGCCGCCGGCCTGATCGTCGACCTGCTTTACGCGGTCCTGGACCCGAGGATCCGGTATGCCTGACCTGACCGAGAAGAAGACGACCGGGAAGATCCCGGCCCAGGCCACCGTCGCGGCGGCCGCCAAGCCGGAGAAGGCGCGCAGCCTCGGCTCCGACGCCTGGCACGACCTCCGGCGCAAGCCGATCTTCGTGATCTCCGGGCTGCTCATCCTGCTGCTGATCGTGATCGCGATCGCCCCCGGGCTGTTCACCTCGGTGGACCCGCGCGCCGGCGACCTGCGCAACCACTTCCACACCCCGCCGGTCTACGACCACTTCTTCGAGGGTGACTGGTTCGGCTACGACGGCCAGGGCCGCAGCATCTACGCCCGCATCATCTACGGCGCCCGCGCCTCGGTCGTGGTCGGCATCTGCGTCACCGTCGGTACGACCGTCCTCGGCGGTATCGCCGGCATGGTCGCCGGCTACTTCGGCGGCTGGGTCGACACGATCATCTCCCGCATCACCGACATCTTCTTCGGCATCCCGCTGCTGCTCGGCGCGCTGGTGATCCTCAACGCCTTCCCGACCCGCACGATCTGGAGCGTGGTCTTCGCCCTGATCGCCCTGGGCTGGACCCAGATGACCCGTGTCATGCGCGGTTCGGTGATCACGGTCAAGCAGTCCGACTTCGTGACGGCGGCCAAGGCGCTCGGCGCCAGCACCAGCCGGATCATGTTCCGGCACATCCTGCCGAACGCGATCGCCCCGGTGATCGTGGTCGCCACCATCTCCCTCGGCGGCTACATCGCCCTGGAGGCGACGCTGAGCTTCCTGGGTATCGGTCTGCAGGACCCGACCATCTCCTGGGGCATCGACATCGCCTCGGCCCAGAAGCTGATCCGTACGGCGCCGTTCGCGCTGTTCTTCCCGGCAGGCATGCTGAGCCTCACCGTGCTGGCCTTCATCATGCTCGGCGACGCGGTGCGCGACGCCCTCGACCCGAAGCTCCGCTGAGAGAAGAGGTGACGACCCGATGACCACCGTGATCGAGAACAACCAGAAGAGCGATCGTCTCGAAGTCGGAACCCCGCTCCTGGAGGTCAAGGACCTCCACGTGGAGTTCCACACCCGGGACGGCGTCGCCAAGGCCGTCAACGGCGTCAACTACTCCGTCGCGGCCGGCGAGACCCTCGCCGTCCTCGGCGAGTCCGGCTCCGGCAAGTCCGTGACGGCCCAGACCATCATGGGCATCCTGGACATGCCCCCGGGCAAGGTGACCCAGGGCGAGATCCTGTTCCGCGGCCGGGACATGCTCAAGATGAGCAACGAGGAGCGGCGCAAGATCCGCGGCCAGAAGATCGCGATGATCTTCCAGGACGCGCTCTCGGCGCTCAACCCCGTGCTCAGCGTGGGCTACCAGCTCGGCGAGATGTTCCGGGTGCACCAGGGCGCCTCCAAGTCCGAGGCCAAGGCCAAGGCCATCGAGCTGATGGACCGGGTGCGCATCCCCGCCGCCAAGCAGCGGGTGAACGACTACCCGCACCAGTTCTCCGGCGGCATGCGCCAGCGCATCATGATCGCCATGGCGCTGTCGATGCAGCCCGACCTGATCATCGCCGACGAGCCCACCACCGCGCTGGACGTCACCGTCCAGGCCCAGGTGATGGACCTGCTGGCGGAGCTCCAGGCCGAGTACAACATGGGCCTGATCCTGATCACCCACGACCTCGGCGTGGTCGCCGACGTCGCGGACAAGATCGCCGTGATGTACGCGGGCCGGATCGTCGAGACCGCCCCGGTGCACGAGCTGTACGCGAACCCCGCGCACCCGTACACCAAGGGCCTGCTGCGCTCGATCCCGCGCCTGGACCAGAAGGGCCAGGAGCTGTACGCGATCAAGGGCCTGCCCCCGAACCTGCTCAAGGTTCCGGCCGGCTGCGCGTTCAACCCCCGCTGCGACGTCGCCACCGACCTGTGCCGCACGGAGGTCCCGCTGCTGCACCACGTGACCGACGAGGACGGCACGGAGATCACCGGCCGCCGCAGCGCGTGCCACCTCTGGAAGGAGACCCTCCATGGCTGAGAACATCCTGGAGGTCAAGGACCTGGTCAAGCACTACCCGCTGACCCAGGGCGTCCTGTTCAAGAAGCAGGTCGGCGCGGTCAAGGCCGTCGACGGCATCAGCTTCGAGCTCAAGAAGGGCGAGACGCTCGGCATCGTCGGCGAGTCCGGCTGTGGCAAGTCCACGCTGGCCAAGGTGCTGATGAACCTGGAGCGGGCCACCTCCGGTCAGGTGCTGTTCAAGGGCGAGGACATCTCCACCCTGAGCGGCGCGGCCCTCAAGGCCGTCCGACGCAACATCCAGATGGTGTTCCAGGACCCGTACACCTCGCTGAACCCGCGGATGACGGTCGGCGACATCATCGGTGAGCCGTTCGAGATCCACCCCGAGGTGGCGCCCAAGGGCGACCGCCGCAAGGCCGTCCAGGACCTGCTGGACGTGGTCGGGCTCAACCCGGAGTACATCAACCGGTACCCGCACCAGTTCTCCGGCGGCCAGCGCCAGCGCATCGGCATCGCCCGCGGCCTCGCGCTCAAGCCGGAGATCATCATCTGCGACGAGCCGGTCTCGGCCCTGGACGTGTCCGTCCAGGCGCAGGTGATCAACCTGCTGGAGCAGCTGCAGGGCGAGTTCGGCCTGTCGTACATGTTCATCGCGCACGACCTCTCCATCGTCCGGCACATCTCCGACCGCGTCGGCGTGATGTACCTGGGCAAGATGGTCGAGATCGGCTCCGACGAGCAGATCTACGAGAACGCCACCCACCCGTACACCCAGGCGCTGCTGTCGGCCGTGCCGGTGCCGGACCCGACGGCGCGCGAGTCCCGCGAGCGGATCATCCTCACCGGGGACATCCCCTCGCCGGCCAACCCGCCGTCCGGCTGCCGCTTCCGCACCCGCTGCTGGAAGGCGGAGGAGCGCTGCGCCGAGGAGATCCCGCTGCTGGCGATCCCGACCACGCTGGAGGGCCCGGCCGCCCACGAGTCGGCCTGCCACTTCGCCGAGGTCCGGGAGTCGGCCGCGGCCTGACGTCCCGTACGCACCAGGAAGGGTCCGCGGCTCCGGCCGCGGGCCCTTCCGGCGTTCCGGGCGCCGGGAGGACCCGGCGCCGCGTCAACTCGGCAGGGGGGTCACGGCACCCGTCCGGGTGCACCCGGCTCGCGCCGTCGCCGGGGCGCGCTTCTCATGGGGTGTGATGCGACACACACCCCTTGAGGAGGGACCTCCATGCCCGTAGCCGCCCGTGCTCGCCTGGTCCTCGCCGCTGCGACGTCCGTGGTCCTGGTGGCCACCGGGTGCGGCAGCAGCGGGGGAGGCGGTGGCAACGGCTCGTCGGACGCCGGCAAGACGTTCAGCTACCAGAGCAATGAGCCGCAGAACCCACTGCAGCCCGCCAACGCCAACGAGGTGGGCGGCGGTCGCATCATCCAGAACCTGTTCAAGGGGCTGGTCGACTACGATCCCAGCAACGCCAAGATCCGGATGCAGGTCGCGGACAAGATCGACACCAGTGACTCGCAGACCTTCACCATCACCCTGAAGGACGGCTGGAAGTTCCACGACGGCACCCCGGTGCACGCCAAGAACTTCGTGGACGCCTGGAACTGGGGCGCCAACCCGGCCAACGCCCAGATCAACAGCTCCTGGTTCTCCGACATCGAGGGCTACCAGGACGTCCACCCGGCCACCGGCAAGGCGACCACGGACAAGATGTCCGGCCTGAGCGTCACCGACGACCTGCACTTCACCGTCAAGCTCAGCCACAAGGTCTCGTACTTCGAGTACAAGCTCGGCTACATCGCCTTCTCGCCGCTGCCGGACGCCTTCTTCAAGGACCCGGCCGGGTACGGGCAGAAGCCGGTGGGCAACGGCCCGTACCAGTTCGTCAGCTGGTCGCACAACACCGAGGTGGTCACCAAGACCTTCCCGGACTACCAGGGCGTGGACAAGCCGAAGAACGGCGGCATCGTCTTCAAGATGTACACCACGTCCGAGGCCGCCTACGCGGACCTCCAGTCCAGCAACCTCGACGTGATGGACCAGGTGCCGCCGTCGGCGCTGGCGAACTACAAGAACGACCTCGGCGACCGGGCCATCGACGCCCCGCAGGGCGCGATCCAGAACATCGGCTTCACGCTGTACCAGGCCGACTGGTCCTCGCCGGACAAGGCGAAGGTGCGCCAGGGCCTGTCGATGGCGATCGACCGGGACATCATCACCAAGACGGTGCTCCAGGGCTCCCGCAAGCCCGCCACCGCCTGGGTCGCCGAGGGCGTCGAGGGCTACAAGGACGGCGCCTGCGGCGACTTCTGCAAGTTCGACGCGGCCAAGGCCAAGCAGCTGATCCAGGAGGGCGGCGGCGTCCCCGGCAACAAGCTGCTGATCACCTACAACGCGGACGGCGGCCACAAGGAGTGGGTCGACGCCGTCTGCAACTCGATCCGGCAGAGCACCGGCGTGGACTGCCTGGGCGACCCGAAGCCCGACTTCAAGACCGCCCGCGCGGCGATCACCGCCCACCAGCTCAACGGAGCCTTCCGCACCGGCTGGGTGCAGGACTACCCGCTGAACGCCAACTTCCTCTCCGACGTCTACCGCACCGGCGCGGCCTCCAACGACTTCGGCTACAGCAACCCGCAGTTCGACGACGCCGCCACCAAGGCCGACGAGGCCGCCAGCGTCGCCGACACGGTGACCGGCTACCAGCAGGCCGAGGCGGTGCTGCCGAGCGGCATGCCGGCCATCCCGCTCTGGTACTACCGCACCAACTCGGGCTACTCGAACAAGGTGCAGAACGTGAAGTTCGACTCCTTCGGCAACCCGGCCTGGACCCAGGTCGAGGTCAAGGGCTGACCCGCCCCCCACGCGGCCCCGCCCTCCCCGCACGGAGGGCGGGGCCCGGTCCTCCCGGCCGGTCGCCCCCGGCCGGGTCACGCCCTGGAAGGAGGCTCGGATGGGCAGTTACGTGCTGCGGCGGGTGCTGCAGATGATCCCGGTGTTCTTCGGCACCACGCTGCTGATCTTCCTGATGGTCTACACGCTGCCCGGAGACCCGGTGACGGCGCTGTTCGGGGAGAAGGCGGCCGACCCGGCCGTGGTGGCCAGCATCAAGCACAAGTACTTCCTCGACCAACCGGTCTGGAAGCAGTACCTGCACTACATGGCGAACCTGTTCCAGGGCGACTTCGGCACCAGCTTCACCGGCCGCCCGGTCTCCGACATCATGGCCGGGGCCTTCCCGGTCACCATCCGGCTCGCGCTGCTGGCCTTCGTGTTCGAGCTGGTCCTCGGCCTCGCCCTCGGCCTGGTCTCCGGACTGTGGCGCGGCAGCATCGCGGACACCCTGGTGCTGGTGCTGACCCTGGTGGTGATCTCGATCCCGGTCTTCGTGCTGGCGTACATCGCGCAGACGATCTTCGCCACCAATCTGGGCTGGGTCACCCCGACCGTGCAGGACAGCTACGACCTCTCCCAACTCGTCCTGCCCGCCGTGGTGCTGGGCTCGCTCTCGCTCGCCTACGTGGCCCGGCTGACCCGGACCTCGATCGGCGAGAACCTGCGGGCCGACTACATGCGCACCGCCGTCGCCAAGGGCCTGCCCCGGCGCACCATCATCCTGCGCCACCTGCTGCGCAACTCGCTGATCCCGGTGGTCACCTTCCTCGGCACCGACCTGGGCGCCCTGATGGGCGGCGCGATCGTCACCGAGGGCATCTTCAACGTGCAGGGCATCGGCAACGTCCTGTACCGGGCGATCAACACGAAGGAAGGGCCCACCGTGGTCGGCATCGTGACCGTCCTGGTGATCGTCTACCTGGTCGCCAGCCTGCTCGTCGACCTGCTCTACGCGGTCCTGGACCCGAGGATCCGCTATGCCTGACATCCACGACGAGGACTCGCCCAAGCCGCACCCCAAGCCCGGCGTCGCACGCCTGGACTACGCGGGCGAGCAGGGCATGGCGGTCGAGCAGGAGACCCTGGTCGAACCCGACGTGGAGAAGCGGGAGGAAGCCCGCAGCCTCTGGGGCGACGCCTGGCGGGACCTGCGCCGGCGGCCGATCTTCCTGATCTCCGCGGTGCTGATCCTGCTGCTGGTGGTGATGGCGGTCTTCCCGTACGCCTTCACCGACGCCGACCCGCGCAAGGCCGACCTGGTGAACGACTACCTGCGCCGGCCCGCCTGGGGCGACGTCTTCGGCACCGGCTGGTTCGGCTACGACGCCCAGGGCCGCTCCATCTTCGCCCGGGTCATCTACGGCGCCCGCGCCTCGATCACCGTCGGCATCTTCGTGACCGCCGCGGTCACCGTGCTCGGCGGGCTGACCGGCATGGTCGCCGGGTACTTCGGCGGCGCCGTGGACGCGGTGATCTCCCGGATCATCGACATCTTCTTCGGCATCCCGCTGCTGCTCGGCGCCCTGGTGCTGCTGAACGCCTTCGCCACCCGCACGGTCTGGAGCGTGGTCATCGCCCTCGGCGTGCTCGGCTGGACCCAGATCGCCCGCGTCATGCGCGGCGCGGTGCTGACCGTCAAACAGGCCGACTACGTGGTGGCCGGCCGGGCGCTCGGCGCCGGGACGGGGCGGCTGATGTTCCGGCACATCCTGCCGAACGCGATCGCCCCGGTGATCGTGGTCGCCACCATCGCGCTCGGCGGCTACATCGCGGCCGAGGCCACGCTGAGCTTCCTCGGCATCGGCCTCCAGGACCCGACCATCTCCTGGGGCATCGACATCTCCTCCGCCCAGAAGGTGATCCGCACGGCGCCGTACGTGCTGTTCTTCCCGGCCGCGGCGCTCTCCGTCACCGTGCTGGCCTTCATCATGCTGGGCGACGCGGTGCGCGACGCCCTCGACCCGAAGCTTCGCTGAGCGAGGGGAGCGCATCGTGAGTACAGCTGTGGACGCCACCGGGCAGGAACGGCAGACGCCCTACGAGGGGCCGCTGCTCGACGTGCGGGACCTGCACGTCGAGTTCGTCACCCGGGACGGCGTCGCCAAGGCCGTCAACGGGGTCAACTACAGCGTCCGGGCCGGGGAGACGCTGGCGGTGCTGGGCGAGTCCGGCTCCGGGAAGTCGGTGACCGCCCAGGCGATCATGGGCATCCTGGACATGCCGCCGGCCCGGATCCCGCGCGGGGAGATCCGCTTCCGCGGCCAGGACATGTTGACGATGGGCAAGGAGGAGCGGCGCAGGATCCGCGGCCGGAAGATCGCGATGATCTTCCAGGACGCGCTGTCCGCCCTCAACCCGGTGCTCAGCGTGGGCTACCAGCTCGGCGAGATGTTCCGGGCGCACCAGGGCGTCTCCCGGGCCGAGGCGAAGGCCAAGGCCGTCGAGCTGATGGAGCGGGTGCGCATCCCGGCGGCCAAGCAGCGGGTGAACGACTACCCGCACCAGTTCTCCGGCGGCATGCGCCAGCGCATCATGATCGCCATGGCGCTGGCGCTGGAGCCGGACCTGATCATCGCCGACGAGCCCACCACCGCGCTGGACGTCACGGTGCAGGCCCAGGTGATGGACCTGCTGGCGGAGCTCCAGGCCGAGTTCCACATGGGGCTCATCCTGATCACCCACGACCTGGGCGTGGTCGCCGACGTCGCGGACAAGATCGCCGTGATGTACGCGGGCCGGATCGTCGAGACGGCGCCCGTGCACGAGCTGTACGCCCGGCCCGCGCACCCGTACACCCGCGGCCTGCTGGACTCCATCCCCCGGCTGGACCAGAAGGGCCACGAGCTCTACGCCATCAAGGGCCTGCCGCCCAACCTGCTGCGGATCCCCCCGGGCTGCGCCTTCAACCCCCGCTGCCCGCGGGCGCAGGACGTCTGCCGGGCCGAGGTGCCGGAGCTGTTCCCGGTCACCGAGGAGGACGGCACCCCGCTGGAGGGCCGAGGCAGCGCCTGCTTCTTCTGGAAGGAGACCCTCCATGGCCGTTAACGGGGCCAGCGCGATGGGCGTGGCGGTGCCGGAGGAGGTCGCCTTCGAGCAGCCGGTGCCGCGCGGCGAGCCGATCCTGGAGGTCCGGGACCTGGTCAAGCACTTCCCGCTGACCAAGGGCGTGCTGTTCAGGAAGCAGGTCGGCGCGGTCAAGGCGGTGGACGGGGTCAGCTTCGACCTGATGCAGGGCGAGACGCTCGGCATCGTCGGCGAGTCCGGCTGCGGCAAGTCCACGCTGGCCAAGGTGCTGATGAACCTGGAGCCGGCCACCGGAGGGTCCGTCCGCTACAAGGGCGAGGAGATCTCCCGGCTCTCCGGGGCCGGGTTGAAGGCCGTCCGGCGCAACATCCAGATGGTGTTCCAGGACCCGTACACCTCGCTGAACCCGCGGATGACGGTCGGCGACATCATCGGTGAGCCGTTCGAGATCCACCCCGAGGTGGCGCCCAAGGGCGACCGCCGCAAGGCCGTCCAGGACCTGCTGGACGTGGTCGGGCTCAACCCGGAGTACATCAACCGGTACCCGCACCAGTTCTCCGGCGGCCAGCGCCAGCGGATCGGCATCGCACGGGGGTTGGCGCTCAAGCCGGAGATCATCATCTGCGACGAGCCGGTCTCCGCGCTGGACGTGTCCGTGCAGGCGCAGGTGATCAACCTGCTGGAGCAGCTGCAGGGCGAGTTCAACCTCTCGTACATGTTCATCGCCCACGACCTCTCCATCGTCCGGCACATCTCCGACCGGGTGGGGGTGATGTACCTGGGGAAGATGGTCGAGCTCGGCAGCGACCTGGAGATCTACGACCACGCGACCCACCCGTACACCCAGGCGCTGCTGTCGGCGGTGCCGGTGCCGGACCCGACGGCGCGCGAGAGCCGGGACCGGATCGTGCTCACCGGGGACGTGCCCTCGCCGGCCAACCCGCCCTCGGGGTGCCGGTTCCGCACCCGCTGCTGGAAGGCGCAGGAGCGGTGCTCGGTGGAGGTGCCGCTGCTGGCCGCGCCGGGCTGGCTGAACGGCGCCGCGGTGCACGACTCGGCGTGTCACTTCGCCGCGGAGCGCGGGAGCGGGCAGGACACGGCGCAGAACGGGAGCGGGCCGGGCACCCCCTGACCCCCTGCCACCGAAGGGCGCGTCCTCGTACCGGGGGCGCGCCCTTCGCCGTGATGGAACCGAGATCTGCCGCGCACTCCCCAAGTGCACGCCGTTCCTTGATAGTTGCACTGCGCCTGGCTGTCGATGGTCGCTGCTGCGCTGAGGAGGCCTGCCCGGATGGATGCGGTCGAGGTGGTCGGCGGCGGACGGGAGAACCTGGTGCCCGGGACGCCGTTGCTGGAGGTCGAGGACCTGCACATCGAGTTCCACACCCAGGACGGCGTCGCCAGGGCCGTCAACGGGGTGAGCTACTCGGTGGCGGCGGGGGAGACGCTGGCGGTGCTGGGCGAGTCCGGTTCCGGGAAGTCGGTGACGGCGCAGGCGATCATGGGCATCCTGGACGTGCCGCCCGGCCGGATCACCTCGGGCCGGATCCTGTTCCGGGGTGACGACCTGCTGACCATGAGCCCCCGGCTCCGGCGGACCGTCCGGGGCCGGAAGATCGCGATGATCTTCCAGGACGCGCTGTCCGCCCTCAACCCGGTGCTCAGCGTGGGCTACCAGCTGGGCGAGATGTTCCGGGTGCACCAGGGGCTGTCGCGCGCCGAGGCGAAGGTGAAGGCCGTCGAGCTGATGGACCGGGTGCGCATCCCGGCGGCCAAGCAGCGGGTCGGCGACTACCCGCACCAGTTCTCCGGCGGCATGCGCCAGCGCATCATGATCGCGATGGCGCTGTCCCTGGAGCCGGACCTGATCATCGCCGACGAGCCCACCACCGCCCTGGACGTCACCGTCCAGGCCCAGGTGATGGACCTGCTGGCCGAGTTGCAGGCCGAGTTCAACATGGGCCTGATCCTGATCACCCACGACCTCGGCGTGGTCGCCGACGTCGCGGACAAGATCGCCGTGATGTACGCGGGCCGGATCGTCGAGACCGCCCCCGTGCACCAGTTGTACGCCCGGCCCGCGCACCCGTACACCCGGGGACTGCTGGACTCCATCCCCCGGCTGGACCAGAAGGGCCAGGACCTGCACGCCATCAAGGGCCTGCCGCCCAGCCTGCTGCGCATCCCGGAGGGCTGCGCGTTCAACCCCCGCTGCGACCGGGTGCAGGACCGCTGCCTGACCGAACTCCCGCCGCTGGTACCGGTGGCGGACGCGGAGGGGGCCGAGCTGCCCGGCCGCCGCAGCGCCTGCCACTACTGGCGGGAGACCCTGCACGGCTGAGACCGGCCGGGCGCCGGGGCGCTACTTGGTGAAGCCGACGTTCTCCCAGACGATGTCGGACAGGCCCTGGGCGCCGATGTTGGCGAGGTCGGCGCGGGCGCCGTACAGCTGCGGGCGCTGGTAGAGCGGCAGGACGCCGGCCACCTTCCAGAGCTCGCCGTCGGCCTGGTTGATCGCCTCGGAGGCGGTGCCGGCGTCGGTGGCGCCGGCGGCCCGGTCGAGCGCGGCGTCCACCGCGGAGCTGCCGGCGCCGGCCCGGTTGGTGGAGCTGTTCTGGGCGTAGCTCGCGCGGCTGCCGCTGGCCGGGAACGGGGTGCCGAGCAGCGCGTAGACGGCGATGTCGAAGTCGTTGCGGTTGACGTACTTGTCGAAGAACTCGTTGGGGGCGGCGGTCACCGGGGTGACCTTGATGCCGACGTCCTTGAGCATCCTCGACACCGAGGCCGTCTCGTTCTGGGCCACGGCCACCCCGGCGGGGACGACCATCCGCAGGTTCAGCTCGTGGCCGTCCTTCTTCCGCACCTCGCCGTCGAGCTTCCAGCCCGCCGCGTCCAGCTTGCGGGCGGCCTCGGCCGGGTCGAAGCGCGACAGCCCCAGGGAGTTGTCGCGGTAGCCGTTCTGGTTGGCGACCAGCAGGTGGTTGTTGAGCGGGACGGCGGGCCAGTCCAGGCCGTTGAGGTCGGTGCGGATCAGGGCGTCCCGGTTGATCGCCTGGAGGACGGCCTGGCGGACGGTCGCGTCGGCGAGCACGGGGTTGCGGGCGTTCAGGGTGAGCTGGCGGAAGTCCGGCCCGCCGGCCCGGCGCACGGCCGCGCCCTTGGTGTTCCTGATGACCTGGTAGCCGGCCAGGTCCGGACCGTTGTTGAGGAGGTCGATCTCGCCCTTGGCGAAGGCGGTGCGCATCGCGTCGGGCAGCATGGCGTGGAAGACGATCCGGTCCAGCACCGGCTTGTCGCCCCACCAGGTCGGGTCGGCGACCAGGGTGACGGTCTGCGCCGACGGGTCCAGCCGCTCGACCTTGAAGGGGCCGGCGGTGAGCGGAATGGCGTCCAGGTAGGCCGAGTTGAACAACTCCGGGGTGGACACCTTGCTCGCGGGCAGCAGCGGCGCGTTGGCGGCGCCGTTGAACATCGACTGCCACTCGGAGAACGGCCGGTCGAAGGTCATCACGGCCTGGAAGTCGTCCTTGCCCCGCTCGACCGAGCTGACCAGCTCGAAGCCGGAGGTGCTGGAGGGCCGGTACGCCGGGTCCTTGCCGTTCATGGCACGCCAGTTGGCCTCGATGTCGCGCCAGGTGATCGGGGTGCCGTCGGACCAGTGGGCCTTCGGGTTGAGCGTCCAGGTGACCACCTGGTGGCCGTCCCTGAGCTCGGCGTGGGCCTCCTGGAGGTAGGCCGGGTTGACGGTCTGGGTGCCCGCCGCGTCGGAGCGGAAGAAGGTCGGCAGCAGCGGCTTGCCGACCGCGACGGTCGAGGACTCGGTGCCGTCGGTGTGGATCGGCGACCACTGGTGGGAGAACTGGGAGATCGCCAGGTTCAGGGTGCCGCCCTGGCGCAGCCGGGCGCGGTCGTGGGCGTTGATGTCGACCGAGGTCAGCTTGGGCACCCCGGTGGCGGCGACCGGGGCGTCCGCGACGGTGCCGTCCGACCCCGCGGAGCAGGAGCAGAGCGCGAGGGAGAGCGTCAGGACGGTGAGGCCGGCGAGCAGTGCCGTCCGGTGGTGCTGGAGGCTGCGGCGGCCCATCGGCGTGGCTCCCGGGGTGACTGTGACGGATGGTGTGGCGTCACATCTTGCTGACGGGAGGGGGAGTTGTCGAGGGGCGGGACGGCCGCGACCGTGCGGTGCGGCGGCCCCGCCCCTCGTTCGTGCCCGGCTCGTCGGCCGGTGCCGTCGGACGGTGGGTGCCGTCCGGCGTCCGGGCGTCAGGCGTCAGGCGTCAGGCGTCAGACGTCAGGCAACGGTGAACTTGAAGGTGCGTTCCTTGTCACCGGTCTTGTCGAACAGCGAGGTGACGGCGTCCGCGACGTCCTGGGTGGTGATCGCGGCGGTCTGGCCGTTCTTCTTGGCCTTCACCTTGTCGAACGCGCCGTTGAGCAGGGAGCCCAGCGCGTCGAGGTCCCACTTGGGCGCGATCTTGCCGGAGGCGTCCGGGGCCAGGGTGAGCGCCTTGGCCGCGGTCTTCGGGCCGAAGTCCCAGGTCTTGGCACCGGCCACGACGTGGATCTTCCCGCTGGTGACCTGCTTGCCGAGGCTGTCCGCGGCGGCCTGGAGGGCCTGGGTGGAGACCTTGGGCTGGGCGGCCGTGACGGCCAGCGCGATCGGCTGGTCCGGCTTGCCGGCGGCGCGGTCGCGGTAGGCCTGCTCGATCACGTCCAGCGCGGCGTTGGTGTCCACCGCCTGGCCGGCCTTGCCGGGGACGACGACCGGGTCGCCGTTGTCGGCGAACTTGACGTAGCCCTCCTGCAGGCCCTGGCCCGAGCCGACCGCCAGCGAGTCCAGCGCGGCCTTGAGCTTGGCGCGGTCGACCCGGACCTCCGGGGCGACGGCCTTGGTGCCGCCCTGGATCGACGTGATCACGGTGACCGGGTTGTAGCTGTGCGCGGCGAGGCCGTCCACGGTGGCCGTGGTGTCGAAGCTCAGGCCGGCGACCGTCGGGTCCAGGTCGACGCTCTGGTCGCCGATCTTGAGCTTGAGCGGCTGCTGCCCGGCCTTGCCGACCGAGGCGTCCAGCGCGTGGATCGCCTGGTCACGGCCGTTGCCGCCGATGTCCGTGCCGAGCACCACGGTGCCCTTGGGGATGTCGGACTGGTTGAGCATCAGGCCGGTGCCGTAGGCGGCGGCGCCGAGGAAGAACACCCCGCCGACGGCGTAGACGCCGAGCTTGACCAGCTTCTTCGGGCCGCCGCGCTTGGCCTTCGCCTTGCCCTTGCCCTTGCCGTTGGCCGGGGCGGCCGGCTCGGTCTTGGCGGGTGCCGGGCCGGACGTGGGAGCCGGCCCGGGGACGGCGCCGGGGAGGAACGGGGCGGCGTCGACCTGGGCGCCGGGACCGTCCGCCGCGCCCTGGGGGCCGGGGGCGGGCAGCGGGGTGACCTCGGTGGCCTCCGGGTCACGACCCGCCCGCCGGGGCCCGCCGGGGGCGGGCTGCGGGGCCGGCTGGGAGCCGGGCTGGGGCGCGCCGGGGAAGAGCCCGCCGGGGCCCGCCGGGGTGGCGAAGGGGTCCTGGCCGGGGGCGGCCGGGCGCTGGGTGGCGAACGGGTCGGCACCGGTCGGGGCGGAGGCGAACAGGCCCGGCTGCGGACGGCCGTCGAAGCCGTCCGGGCCGCCGCCGTTCGGGCTGCCGTGCGGCGCGGTGCCGTTCGGGACAGCGCCGTTCGGGACAGCGCCGTTCGGGACAGCGCCGTTCGGGGCGGTGCCGTTCGGCGCGGTGCCGTTCCGGGGCAGGCCGGGTATGGCGGCCGGGGGCGCGCCGTGCTCGCGGATCGGCGCGAAGCCGTCCACCGAGGTGTCCTCCGGGCCGGGCTCGGCCTGCGGGAAGCCGTTCTGCGGCAGCCCGCTCGGTGGGAACCCGCCCTGCGGGGCGCCGCCCTGCTGGAGGCCGCCCTGGGGCAGCCCGCCCTGCTGGGGGCCGCCCTGCTGGTGCGGCGACGGCTGCTGCGGACGGCTGCCGCGCGGGCCGCGCTGGTCGCCGCGGCCGCGCGCGCCGGCGGCGGCGGGGCCGGTCGGGCCGGTCGGGGCGAACGGATCGGCGACCGGTGCGAACGGGTCGGCGCTCTCGTACACCCCGGGCTCCTCGGCCGGGCCCCCGGCGCCGTAGGGCGAGGCGGGGGCGGCCGGGGCGGCTCCCTGGTGCGGGGCCTGGCCCCGGGTGGGCAGCGGGCGGCCGTTCGGCCGGGCGGCGCCGGCGTCCGGAGCCGGGCGGGTGCCGTTCGGGGCGGACTGCGGTCGGGCCTCGGCGCCGGGGCCGG
This sequence comes from Kitasatospora sp. NPDC059088, assembly GCF_042738155.1. Classification (NCBI taxonomy): domain Bacteria; kingdom Bacillati; phylum Actinomycetota; class Actinomycetes; order Kitasatosporales; family Streptomycetaceae; genus Kitasatospora; species Kitasatospora sp. NPDC059088. Next base: position 27,023 of record NZ_JBHYGR010000068.1, read on the forward strand.
GCACGGCCGGGGCCTCCGGCGTGCTCGGGACGCTCGGGGCGCCGACCGGCACGGCGGCCGGGGCGGGTTCGGCGGCCGGCGCCTTCTTCTGCCGCGGCCGGAACCACGCGCCGGTGGACTCGGACTCCGAGGTCGCCGGCGGGATCGGCGGGATCTGCCACTCCGGCGGCAGGTTGGGCGGGGTGGCGGAGCCGGAGCCGCCCTCCATCACGCCGAGGACGGGCGAGGCGGGTGCGGAGCGGTGTCGCGTTCCGCCCGGCTCGGTGCCCGGCGCGAACGGGTCGGCCGGGCCGTCGTCGCCCCGGGCGGTCTCGTTCTTGACGGTGCTGCGGACGACGACCGGCGGGATCGGGCGCGAGCCGGGGATGTTGATCCGGACCCTGGTGGTCAGGGTCGTCTCGGTCTTCGGACCGTCGTCCTCGCCGTCCGACCCGGTGTCGGCCCGGTCACCGCCGGGGCCCGCCGGGGTGCCGTAGGGCGGCGTGCCCGACGGGTAGGCGTCCGGACCCGTGCGCCGGGGCGTCGGGTTGGCGTTGTCAGATTCGCGGCTGCTCAATGCTGCTCTGCTCCGGGTTCGCGGGCGGGCCGTGCGGCGCGACCGCGGTTCGTGGTCGCCGGGCCTGGGGCAAACGGCGGTCGGGTACGACGTACTGCGGGACCACCATACTGGGAAGAACTGAGCGGTGAACGGCTTCGGACAGATCCTGATACGTCCGGTTCCTCCGGTATGAGAGTACGGCGGAGTGGTCCTGACTGCGCGTTGTGTGCGCTACCGTACGCGGCCGTCCGCCGGGTTCAGCGTTTGGGGCTGGGGACGCCGGGGAACCAGCTGGTGCGGGTGGGCAGGGTGGCGCAGATCACGCCCAGGATCGAGCCGACGAACAGCCAGGCCAGCGATGTGGCATTGGACCAGAGCACGTTGTCGCCCTCCGGCCGGGGCGCCATCAGCAGCAGCATCGCCAGGAACCAGCCGCCGGCGGGCATCCCGGCGCCCAGCTTGGTGCCGGTGACCCGCAGGCCGGCGTAGAAGGTCGCGGCGGTGGCGGCGAGCGCCAGCAGAACTCCCACGGGCGGCCACAGGGCCTGCACAAAGGATCCGCACACCGACACCGCGATGCCCAGCAGGAAGAACAGGACATACGCCGCGATCCGGGCGGCGCGCGGGGGTTGGGGCTCGGCCAGCCGCTCCTCGCGGGTGCCGAGCACGGTGGCCGCGACCGATCGGGTCCTCGGCTTGGCGGCGGGCGCGGTCATCGGGCGTTCCCCTCGCTCGGGGCCGGGTCGGTTCCCGGACCTGTCGGGTCGGTTCCCGGGCCCGTGGCGTCGGCGCCGAGGCCCGCGAAGAGGTCGTGCTCGGGCCGCTCCGGCCCGGCCTGGCCGCGTACCAACTGGTAGTACTCGGTGGCGAACAGGGGCTGGCCGAGGTGGTTGGAGAGCGCGAAGGAGTCGCCGGCCACGGTGATCTGGGTGGCGTGCGCGGTCAGTGCGGCGGCCTTGGGGGCGGCGTAGCCGGTGCCGTCCAGCACGGTGGTGACCACCTCGTCGGCCACCACCCCGGGGACGTCGCCGGGGTGCGCGACGCCCGGGAAGCGCGCCTCGGCCGCGGTGGCGGCGAGGCCGGCGTCCAGCACCGAGCGGGGCATCCGGTTCCAGTACACCTTGGCGATCCGCCAGGGAGCGCCCGCCTCCGGGGCGTGCGCCGGGTCGGCGGCCAGCTCGTACGCGCGCATCGCGACCCGGTGCGCCTGGATGTGGTCCGGGTGCCCGTAGCCGCCGTTCTCGTCGTACGTGACCAGCACCTGCGGCCGCACCTCGCGGATCACCGCGACCAGGTGGCCCGCCGCCTCGTCGACGTCGGCCCGCCAGAAGCAGCCGGGGGCGTCGTTCTCGGGCACGCCCATCATCCCGGAGTCGCGGTAGCGCCCCGGCCCGCCGAGGAAGCGGAAGTCCGTGACGCCGAGCGCGCGCATCGCCGCGGTCAGCTCGCCGATCCGGTGGGCGCCGAGGGTGTCGTCCCGATCGGCCGTCAGGTGGGCCAGCGCGGGCGGGATCACCTCGCCGCCCTCGCCGAGGGTGCAGGTCACCAGCGTCACCCGGGCGCCCTCGGCGGCGTACCTGGCCATGGTGGCGCCGTTGCCGATCGACTCGTCGTCGGGGTGGGCGTGCACCAGGAGGAGGCTGCGGCCGGTAGTCGCGGTCATGGGAGGAAGCCTAACGACCGCGCTGCGGGGTCAGAGCTTGAGGCCGTTGATCATCCCGGCGAGGTTGCTGGTGACCTGGCTGATCGACGGTGCGATCGAGCTGGACGCCAGGTAGAAGCCGAGCAGTGCGCAGACGATCGCGTGCGCCAGCTTGAGGCCGGAGCGGCGGATCAGCACCACCACGATGACGAGCATCAGCACGGCTGCGGAGATGTTCATGGCCATGTGGGCTCACACCCCTTCTCGGGCGCCGGCCCCCGGGGGAGGGCGGCGGTGGGACCGTACGGGAATCGGGGCCGGGTGGCCGGCGGGCCCGGGACGGGGCCCGACGATCACTCGCCTGACCAGTCATACCCGATGGGTAAGGGGAGCATTACATTCAGTGAGTCCGCGCGCGCCGGGGCAAGGAGGCACTCGTGGGGCGCACGGGCCGGTCGGAGGGGGTGCGGGGCCCTCCGAGGCGTACTCGGGGGTGATGCTCCGAACGAGTGATCGTCAGTCACCCGGCCGTGGCAGTCGCCCGTCGTAGGGTCTGGTGCCATGACCTCCCACACTCCTGCGGACACCTTCCCCCGGCAGTACGCGCGGACCCTGCGCTACACCGTCGGCGCCCCCCGCTCCTTCTCCGTCGTACCCGACGGCTCGCGGGTCGTCTTCCTGCGCTCGCGCTCGGGCGGCGACCGGGCCAACCTGCTCTGGACCCTCGACACCGCCACCGGCGAGGAGCGGATCGCCGCCGACCCGGCGGTGCTGCTCGGCGGCGGCGAGGAGGACCTCTCGCCGGCCGAGAAGGCGCGCCGCGAACGCAGCCGGGAGAGCTCGGCCGGCATCGTCGGCTACGCCCTGGACGCCGCCGGCGACCGGGCCGCCTTCGCGCTCTCCGGCCGGCTGTTCACCGCCGACCTGGCCGCCGGCACCACCGCCGAACTGCCCGCCGTGGGCCCGCTGCTGGACCCGCGGCTCTCCCCGGACGGCGCCCACGTCGCCTACGCCAACACCGCCGGCGAACTGCGGCTGACCCGCACCGACGGCGGCGGCGACCGGGCGCTCGCCGAGCCGGACGGCCCGAACGTCACCTGGGGCCAGGCCGAGTTCATCGCCCAGGAGGAGATCGACCGCACCCGCGGCTTCTGGTGGTCCCCGGACGGCGAGCGGCTGCTGGCCGAGCGCGCCGACGACAGCCCGGTGCGCCGCTGGTGGATCGCCGACCCGGCCAACCCGGACCGCGAGCCCGCCGAGGTCGCCTACCCGGCGGCCGGCACCGCCAACGCCGAGGTCGGGCTCTGGGTGCTCGACCTGCACGGCGGACGCACCGAGGTCTCCTGGGACCACGCGGCGTTCCCGTACCTGGCCCGGGTGCACTGGTCCGAGGGCGGCGTGCCGCTGCTGCTCGTCCAGTCCCGGGACCAGCGCGCCCAGCGGGTCCTCGGTCTGGACGTGACCACCGGCGCCACCGAGGTGCTGTTCGAGGAGCACGACGAGGTCTGGCTGGAGGCCTTCCCGGGCGTGCCGGCCTGGACCCCGGACGGCAAGCTGGTCCGGATCTCCGACCAGGGCGGGGCGCGGGCGCTGGTGGTCGGCGACCAGGCCGTCACCGGGGCCGACCTGCACGTGCGGTCGGTGGTCGCGGTCACCGCGCGGGAGGTGTTCTTCAGCGCCTCCGGCGGCGCCGAGGAGAGCGACCCCGAGCCCGGCTGGATCGCCGTCGGCCGGATCAGCCACGACGGCAAGGAGCTGGCCTGGGAGTCCGCCAACGGCCGCCCGTTCACCTCCGTCACCAGCGCGGTGCACGCCGGCGGGATCACCGTCCGGGCCACCGCCGAGCCCGACCTGCCCGGCACGCTGGTGCAGGTCGCCCGCGACCTGCCGGAGGGCGTGGTGGTCGACGACGTCGCCACCGTCGCCTCGTACGCCGAGACCCCGGCCATCACCGCCCGCCCGGTCTTCCGCTTCGCGGGCGAGCGCCGCATCCCGGCCGCCGTGTTCCTGCCCACCGGCTACGACCGCGAGCGCGACGGCCTGCTGCCCGTCCTGATGGACCCGTACGGCGGCCCGCACGGCCAGCGCGTCGTCCAGGCGCACAACCCGCACCTCAACTCGCAGTGGTTCGCCGACCAGGGCTTCGCGGTGGTCGTCGCCGACGGCCGCGGCACCCCCGGGCGCGGCCCGGCCTGGGAGAAGTCCATCGCCTTCGACTTCGCCGGGGCCACCCTGGACGACCAGGTGGAGGCGCTGCGGGCGCTGGCCGACGAGTTCCCGCTGGACCTCGACCGGGTCGCGATCCGCGGCTGGTCGTACGGCGGCTACCTCGCCGCGCTCGCCGTGCTGCGCCGCCCCGACGTGTTCCACGCGGCGGTGGCCGGGGCCCCGGTGACCGACTGGGAGCTGTACGACACCCACTACACCGAGCGCTACCTGGGCCACCCGGCCGAGCGGCCCGAGGTGTACGCGGCGAACTCGCTGAACGGGTACGCGGCCGGGCTGGAACGCCCGCTGATGATCATCCACGGCCTGGCCGACGACAACGTGGTGGCCGCCCACACCCTGCGGCTCTCCTCGGCGCTGCTGGCCGCCGGGCGCCCGCACACCGTGCTGCCGCTGTCGGGCGTCACCCACATGACCCCGCAGGAGGAGGTCGCGGAGAACCTGCTGCTGCTCCAGGTCGACTTCGTGAAGCGCTCGCTGGGCCTGTAGCCGCCCGGGCCGTCGTGCCTTCGGCATGACATCCGTCATACCGAAGGC
>NZ_JBHYGR010000068.1:31975-40862 GCF_042738155.1 Kitasatospora sp. NPDC059088
CTGCCTCTCTTCACGCACCCCACACTCACACCACACCCCCCCCCCCCCCCCCCCGACACTGCCGCCGGCCCCGGCCCCGGCGGGACCCTGGGGTGGTGCGGACAGCTCCGCACCGGACCCCACCAGGGAGAGGAGCCGGGCGATGGTTACCGAGGTGGCCGCCTTCCGCGGCGTCGGCAAGAGCTACGGGCGGGTGCGCGCCGTGGACGGCCTGGACCTCGTGCTGCGGCCGGGCGAGACCGTCGCCCTGCTCGGCCCGAACGGCGCCGGGAAGTCCACCAGCCTGGACCTGCTGCTCGGCCTGCGCGAACCCGACCAGGGCAGCGTCACGCTGTTCGGCGCCACCCCGCGGGCGGCGATCGCGGACGGCCGGGTCGGCGCGATGCTGCAGAGCGGCGGGCTGATGACCGACGTCAAGGTCCGCGAGATCGTCGAGCTCGCCTGCAAGGTGCACCCGCGCGGCCGGCCGGTCACGGAGGTGCTGGCCGACGCCGGGATCGAGGAGATCGCCGAACGCCGGGTCGACAAGCTGTCCGGCGGCCAGGAGCAGCGGGTCCGCTTCGCCCTGGCGATCGCCGGCGACAGCGACCTGATCGTGCTGGACGAGCCCACCACCGGCATGGACGTCAGCGTCCGGCAGGCGTTCTGGGCGAGCATGCGCGCGCAGGCCGACGCCGGGCGCACGGTGCTGTTCGCCACCCACTACCTGGAGGAGGCCGACTCGATCGCCGACCGCGTCCTGGTGCTGCACCGGGGCCGGCTGATCGCCGACGGCAGCTCCGCCGAGATCAAGGCGCGCGCCGGGGCCCGCCGGATCGCCTTCGAACTCCACGACGCCGACCTCCCCGCGGACGTCCGCTTCGACGAGGCCGTGCTGCGCTCCCTGCCGGGCGTGCAGGCGCTGGACGTCACCGCCCGCGTCCCGGGGGTGCGGACGGTGCGGATCCGGACCGCGGACGCCGACGCCGGCGTCGCCGGGATCTACCGGGCGGGCCTGTACCCGCGCGGCCTGGAGGTCGCCGGGGTCGGCCTGGAGCAGGCCTTCCTGACCATCACGGGCGAGCTGGACCGCCGGGCCGACGCCGAGAAGGAGAGCGTGCGATGACCACCCTGATCAAGCTGGAGATCCTGCGGACCCTCCGCAACCGGCGCTACCTGTTCTTCACGGTGCTCTACCCGGCGCTGATGTACGTCTTCTTCATCAACGCCTACGGCTCCGGCAACCAGGCCGGCGGCCTGCCCGTGAAGACCTACTTCATGGTCTCGATGGCCACCTTCGGCGCGGTCGGCGCGGTGCTCACCGGCAACGCGCAGCGGATCTCGCTGGAGCGCAAGAGCGGCTGGACGCGCCAGCTGCGGCTGACCGCGCTGCCCGGCCGGGCGTACACCGTCGGCAAGATCACGGCGACCGCGGTGACCACGCTGCCGGCGATCCTGGTGGTCTTCGCGGTCGGGGCCGTCCAGGGCGTCCAGCTGAGCGCGCCGCAGTGGATCGGGCTGGCGGCCGCGCTCTGGCTGGGCAGCTTCGTCTTCGCCGCGCTGGGGGTGGCGCTGGGCTACGCGGCGGCACCGGACGCGGTGCAGCCGATCGTGATGATCACCTACATGGCGATGGCGCTGCTCGGCGGCACCTGGTTCCCGGTGAGCGGCTCGCTGGAGGGCCTCGCCCGCTTCAACCCGGTGTTCCTGTACAACAAACTGGCCACCTTCACCCAGCCCGGGCACTCCCTGGACCTGGCCGCGGTCGCCGGACTGGCCGCCTTCTTCGCGGTGTTCGTGGCCGGCGCAGCGGTGCTGTACCGGCGTGACGCCCGCCGGGCATGATGACCACCATGACCGACGCGCACCGGACCGACCGCCCCGACGAACCGGGGGAGGCCGGTCCGGTGCGCGCCTCCTTCATGAACGTCCCGGGCGCCCCGGTGGAGACCCGGCGGCAGATGACCGTCAAGGTCGCCTGGATGCTGCTGTGGATGACCTACCTGGCCTACCCGGCGAGCAGCCTGCTGAACGGCGGGCACAGCGGGGCCGAGCAGGTCTTCGGCTGGGCCTGCCTGGCGGTCTTCGTGGCCGCCTACGTCCTGCTGGTGATCTTCCGCTCGCAGGCGGGGATGAAGCCGCGGGCCTGCCAGGTGGTCGTCGGGACGATGATCGTGCTCGCGGTGGCCTCCGCCGCGGTGCTCGGCGGCGCGTTCCTGACCATGTTCATCTACGCCTCGGTGTGCCTCGCGGTGATCACCCCGGTGAAGCACGCGCTGCGCGCCCTGGTCGCGATGGCCCTGCTCACCGCCGGGACCGGCCTGGCGATCCACGCCGACAACGACAGCACCACCACCTTCGCCCTCAGCGCCTTCCTCTCCGGCGTCGCGATGACCGGCCTGCAGCGGCTGGTCACCACCATGAAGGAACTGCGCGAGGCCCGGGCCGCGGTCGCCCACCTGGCCGCCTCCGAGGAGCGGCTGCGGCTCGCCCGCGACCTGCACGACCTGCTCGGGCACTCGCTCTCGCTGATCACCCTCAAGAGCGAGCTGGCCGGCCGCTTCATGGACGCGGGCAAGGACGAGGCGGCGCGGGCGCAGGTCGCCGAGATCGAGCAGGTCGCCCGGCAGTCGCTGATCGACGTGCGGGAGGCCGTGACCGGCTTCCGCCGCCCCACCCTGCCGGTCGAACTCGCCGCCGCCCGTACGGCGCTGGCCGCCGCGCAGGTCCGGCTGGAGGCCGCGCCGGAGCTGGTGGACGCCTGGCCGTCGCTGGCCAACGAGGAGGCGGGCGCGCTGGCCTGGGCACTGCGCGAGGCGGTCACCAACATCGTCCGGCACGGCGAGGGGGCCACCGTCTGCACGGTGACGGCGGACGAGAGCTGGGACGGCGGCGGCGGGCGGTACGCCGTCCTGGAGATCACCGACAACGGTCCCGGCCCGGGCAAGTCCCAACCGGGGAACGGGCTCTCCGGACTGGAGGAGCGCCTCGCCCTGGTCGGCGGCCGGCTGGAGACCGGCCCGGGGGAGCGCGGCAAGGGCTTCCGGATCCGGGCCTCGGTCCCCCTGCGCCCGGTGCCCGCCCCGTCCCCCGGGGCCTCCACGGCCTCCTAGGAAGCGTCCAGGGCGCGGCGGTAGCGCAGGCCCGGGTGTCCGCCGAGCCGGCACTGCCCGGTGACCGTGAATCCGCTGCCGGTCAGGACGGCCCGGGAGGCCGGGTTGTCGAGGGTGGTGGCGGCGGTCAGCGCGTGCAGGCCGTAGGCGTCGGCGGCGAGTCGGCAGACCAGCGCGACGGCGGCCTTGGCGAGGCCCTGCCCGGCGGCGGACTCGGCGACGCGGTAGCCGAGTTCGGCGCTGCCGTCCACGAGGTCCACCAGGTTGATCCGGCCGACCAGCGCGCCGTCCGGGCCGAGGACGAGGTGGAACCGGCCGGTGCCCTCGGCCTGTTCGGCGAGCAGGGCGTCGTGGCGCTCGGCGAACCCGGCCGCGGTGAAGTAGGCGTCCCCGCGGTCGGGCACGGTCCGGGCGAACCAGGCGCGGTTGGCGAGCTCGAAGGCGAGGACGGCGGCGGCGTGGTCGGGGCGCAGGGGTTCCAGGGTCAGCATCCGGTCAGTCTGCTGCGCAGGGCTTCGGTGAGCCATCCGAATACCTCCCGCAGGCCCTCCGGCACCGGCCAGCCGTTGATGACGGCCAGCAACTGCCAGTAGCGCTCGGCGCGCGGGTCGTCGGCCGTGGTGAGGCGGGCCAGCAGCCACGAGCGGAGGGCGGGGTCGTCGGGGCGGCGGAAGGTCTCGGCGTACGCGGCGGTGAGGGTGTCCAGGACGGGGTCGGCGGCCGGGGAGGAGGGCGTGATGCCCTCGGCCAGGGCCGCGCCGACCACCGTCCGTACCGTCCCGGTCAGGGCCGCGTGCAGCCCGCCCCGGTCGCCGTCCGCCCGTTCGACGGCCTGGTGCTCGGCCATCCGCCGCACCGCCGCCCGGAAGTCCGGGTCCTGGACGAGTTCGCCCAGCTCGACCCAGGCCTCGACCTGCTCCGGCCGCGGTTCGTCCGGCAGTTCGGGCATCGCCGAGCGCAGCATGGCGACGAACTCGGGGTTGGCGTCCAGGTCGCCGAAGGTCTCGTCGATGAAGTCGTGGACGAGCCGGCGGCGTTCGGCGTCGGACAGTCGGGCGAGCTTGTGCATGAGTGTCATCTCCTCGGGGGTGGAAGAGCGTTGGGCGACGGCGAGCAGGACGGCCCGGCGCAGCCGCAGGGCGCGGATCTGCACCTCCAGGGCCTCCGCGTGCGTCGAGACGACCTCGTGCAGCGGGGCCTGGCGCTCCAGCACCCGGCGGATCGCGGGCAGGTCGAGCCCGAGTTCGCGCAGGGTGCGGACGAGGTCCAGCCGGGCGAGGCCGTGGAGGTCGTAGCGGCGGTAGCCGGCGGTGGTGCGGTCGGTGGGCGGGACCAGGCCGGTGTCGGCGTAGAACCGGATGGCCTTGACGGTGAGTCCGGTGCGCCGGGAGAGGTCGCCGATCGAGTAGAGCGTTTCGCTGCCGTCCATGGGCACCACTGTGGGGTCTCCCCCTGCCGGAGACTCAAGCCCCTTTCCCTCTAAGGTCGTGGCCATGGGTACTGCAGAGAACGGCCCCTCGATCCGCGTGCTGCTCGCCGAGGACCAGGGGATGGTCCGGGAGGCGCTGGCGGCGCTGCTCGGGCTGGAGGGGGACATCGACGTCGTGGCGCAGGTCGGCCGCGGGGACGAGGTGGTGGCGGCGGTGCTGGCGAACGAGGTGCAGGTCGCCGTGCTGGACATCGAGATGCCGGGGATGACGGGCATCGAGGCGGCCGCCGAGCTGCGCAGCCGGGCGCCGGGGACGCGGGTGGTCATCGCGACGACCTTCGGCCGCCCCGGCTACCTGCGCCGGGCGATGGAGTCGGGGGCGGACGCCTTCCTGGTGAAGGACGCGCCGGCGTCCGAGCTGGCCGAGGCGATCCGCCGGGTGCTGCGCGGCGAGCGGGTGATCGACCCGGCGCTGGCGGCGGCCGCGCTGGCCGAGGGCGCCAATCCGCTGACCGCGCGCGAGCGGGACGTGCTGGGCGCGGCCGCGGACGGCACGGTGAACGCGGACATCGCCAGGCGGCTGCACCTGTCGGAGGGGACGGTCCGCAACTACCTCTCGATGGCGATCCAGAAGACCGAGGCGCGCAACCGCACCGAGGCGGTCCGGATCGCCCGGGAGAAGGGCTGGCTGTAACCGCTTCTCAGGGCAGGTCAGTTGAGCCGGTGGCGGGCCGCCCGGGCCTCCTGGCGGACCTTGGCGGCGGTGTCCGGGTCGAAGGCGTCCAGGATCCGCGCGTAGTCGTCCATCTCCGCCGAGCCGCCGAGGAAGTCGCCCATCCGCACCAGGAGTTCGGCCCGTTCCAGGCGGAGCTGGGCCGGGTGCCGGGGGAGCAGCAGGGCGAGTTCGGTGGCCCACAGCTGGGTGCGGGCCTGTTCGGGCCGGTCGGCGGCCCAGGCCCGGATGTTGCCGAGCACCCGCAGCACGATGTCCAGCGGCTGGGCGGGGGTGAGCAGCGCGGGGGTGAAGTCGTGCCCGGAGGCGGCGACCAGGCGCTCGACGTCGGCGGGGTCGAGCAGCCGCCCGCCGTGGAAGGGGTCGGCGAGGACGTACTCCTCGCCGCCGGCCGGGCCGCCGACCGCGACGATGAAGTGGCCGGGCAGGGCGATGCCGTGCACGGTGAGCCCGGCCCGGCGGCCGACGGCCGTCCACACCAGCGAGAGCATGATCGGCAGTCCGCGACGGCGCCGCAGGACGTCGGGCAGCAGCGAGGACTCCAGCCGGCGGTAGTCGGACTGGCGCCCGTGGAAGCGTTCCCGGCCGCCGAGCACGGCGGCGAGCAGTGCGGCGGTCTCCTCCGGCCCGGACGGCGAGCGTTCGGCGACGGCTAGCCGGACGGCGGCCGCGTGCCGGTCGAGGGCGGCCTCGCAGGCGGCCAGCAGGGTGTCGACGCCGGGCGGTTCGCCCGGATCGCCCGGGTCGAGGACCGGGTCGTGCTCGGCGGCGGCGAGCAGGCAGAGCAGCACCGGGTCGGGCTGCTCGGAGCGGGCGGCGGTCCGGAAGCGGTCTCTGCTGTGCTCGGTCACGGTGACGGCGACGGCCTTCGTACGACGGACGGACAAGCGGACATACCAGGAGGGAACGGTCGGGCGCCTACTCCTGGGGGAGGAGCGCGTAGTGGTAAGTGTGACTGGTCGTGAAGCCGAGTCCGTCATAGAGCGCCCCCGCACCGTCGTTCTCCGCCTCGACCTGCAGGTACGCGCCGCTCGCCCCCTCCTCCGCCGCGCGGGCGGCGAGCACCGCCATCACCGCGGTCGCCAGTCCGGCCCGCCGGGCGTACGGCTGGACCTCGATGGCGCCGAAGCAGGCCCACGGGCCGTCGATGACGCAGCGTCCGATCGCCAGCGGCGGCTGCCCGGGGGCGCCGGGGACGGTGGCGAACCAGACCGAGGGGCCGCCGTGCAGCACCCGGCGGGCCGCCTCGCGCGCCGCCGGGTCCTCGCTCAGCTTCCCGTACAGGGACATCCAGTCCTCGCCCGCGGTCCGCGCGAGCCGCACGCGCCCGTGCCCGGTGCCGGTCCGGGCGAGCGCGGCCAGCGGGGCGGTGCGCACCTGGGTGGGGGAGCGCGGCGGGCCGAGCAGCGGCCTGAGGTCGTCGGCCGTCCCGGGGGTGATCACCTCGACCAGGGCGGGCAGTCCGCGCGCCGCGTACCAGGCCCGGACGGCGGCCAGGGCCGCGGGCAGCGGCCTCCCCGGATCGCCGAGCGCCTGGACGGAGTTGGCGCGCTGGGTGAACCCGGCCGCGGCGCGCAGCGTCCACTCGCCGAGCGCCTCCTGCTCGACGCCCGGCCAGCCGCGCCCGGCGGTCCGCTGGAGTTCGACCGGCGTGGCGGCGGGCAGCTCCGCGCGCCGCGCGGGGAAGAGCGGCACGACCTTGCCCGCGACCAGCAGCTTCTCCGGGAAGGTCACCGGACCGCCCGACCGGGGCTCGACCGTGAGCCCGTGATCGTCCCACGATGTGAGCACGCCGATCACATCGCGGAACACCGGACGGTCGTCCACGAACTCCGAGAGGCGCCGCACGGACACGCGAAGACCCACGTCAGAGCGATCTATCCGGACTTCCGGACGCCGTTCCAGCTGGTCTCGGGTCATGATCCGGCCACCTCCTGTGCATTTGCCTGCTCCGACCCGCGATACTAGGGGCGGGCATCGACGACGCCGCGCTCACACCGCGCACGGCAGCAGAACAGAACGGGCCGACAGGCCCTTCCGAGGAGGAACGACAGCGTGACCTACGTCATCGCGCAGCCTTGTGTCGACGTGAAGGACAAGGCGTGCATCGAAGAGTGCCCGGTTGACTGCATCTACGAGGGCCAGCGCTCCCTCTACATCCACCCGGATGAGTGTGTCGACTGCGGCGCGTGCGAGCCGGTCTGCCCGGTCGAGGCGATCTTCTACGAGGACGACACTCCGGAGGAGTGGAAGGACTACTACAAGGCGAACGTCGAGTTCTTCGACGACCTGGGTTCGCCCGGCGGCGCCTCCAAGCTCGGCCTGATCGAGCGGGACCACCCGTTCATCGCCGCGCTGCCGCCGCAGAACGCCGACCACTGACGATCGGTGGCTACTGAGCTGTGAACACCAACAGCACGCGCGCGCCGTTCCCGGGTCACCCGGGGGCGGCGCGCCGCGTTTCCGACCGGCTCCCGGTGTTCCCCTGGGACAAGCTGGAGCCCTACAAGGCCACCGCCGTCGCCCACCCCGGTGGCCTCTGCGACTTCTCCGTCGGCACCCCGGTGGACCCGGTCCCCGAGCTGATCCAGAAGGCGCTGGCGGCCCACACCGACACGCCGGGGTACCCGACCGTCTGGGGCCCGCTGGAGCTGCGCGAGGCGATCGCCGGCTGGCTGAACCGCCGCTGCGGCGCCGGGATCGGCCCGCGGGCCGTCCTGCCGACCGTCGGCTCCAAGGAGCTGGTGGCCTCGCTGCCGACCCAGCTCGGCCTCGGCCCGGGCGACCAGGTCGCCTACCCGCGACTGGCCTACCCGACCTACGAGGTGGGCGCCCGGCTGTGCGGCGCCGAGCCGGTCGAGTACGACTCGGTGGACGAGCTGGACGGCTCCCGGGTGCGCCTGCTCTGGGTGAACTCGCCGTCCAACCCGACCGGCCGGGTGCTCGGCGCGGACGAGCTGCGCCGCGCCGTCGAGTGGGCCCGGGAGCACCGGGTGCTGCTGGTCAGCGACGAGTGCTACTTCGAGCTGGGCTGGGAGGCCGAACCGGTCTCCGTCCTGCACCCGGACGTCTGCGGGGACCCCGGGGACGGAACACAGCACGAGGGCCTGCTGGCCGTCCACTCGCTCTCCAAGCGCTCCAACCTGGCCGGCTACCGCGCGTCCTTCGTGGCGGGCGACCCGGTGGTGGTCGAGGAGCTGCTGGGGCTGCGCAAGCACGGCGGCATGATCGTGCCGGCGCCCGTCCAGGCGGCGACGATCGCGGCGCTCGCCGACGACGCGCACGTGGCCGAGCAGCGGGAGCGGTACGCGGCCCGGCGCTCGGCGCTGCGGGCGGCGCTGGAGGCGTACGGCTTCCGGGTCGAGCACTCCGAGGCGAGCCTGTACCTGTGGGCGACCCAGGACCGCCCGTGCTGGGAGACCGTGGCCGAACTGGCCGGGCTGGGCATCCTGGTGGCGCCCGGTGACTTCTACGGGCCGTCCGGCGCCGGCTTCGTCCGGGTCGCGTTCACCGCGACCGACGAGCGGGTCGCCGCGGCCGTGGAGCGGCTGGCCGCGGCGCGCTGACGGCGGGTACGACGGAGGGGCCGGGGGTTGCGGAAAATCAAAAACCCCCCGCCCCCGCCGGGGGGCC
>NZ_JBHYGR010000068.1:40872-47526 GCF_042738155.1 Kitasatospora sp. NPDC059088
CGGCGCGGGGCGCGGCGGGGGCGGGGCGCGGGGGGGCGCGCCGCTCTGCGGGGGTTCCCGCGGGGGGGGCGGTTTCACCCCCCCCCAACCCCGCCCCCTCCCGCGCGTGCGGACCGCGGCGGGGGCTGCCGCGGTCGACCGCGGACCTAGAGCGGCAGGCCGCTGATGCTGCCGCCGTTCACGCCGCCCAGCAGGCCGCCGACCGGGCCGAGCGAGTTGGTGAGGCCGGACAGCGGGTTGTTCGGGCCGAGGTCGGCGCCGCCGAGCCGGTTGGCCGAACCGTGCTCGGCCAGGCCGAGGACGTCGGTGGCGGGCAGGCCGCCGGGCAGCGCGTGTTCGACCGAGCCGAGCGGCAGGGCGCGCTCCACGGCGCTGGTGGGCAGCGCGCCGGTGAGGGCGTCGGTGCCGGGGACGGCGCCGGAGAGCTTGTCGGCGCCGGGCACCGCGTGGGCGAGCGCACCGGCCTGGCCGAGGCCGCCGACCGGGCTGCTGCCGGCGTTGGCGCTGCGGGTGCCCATGCCCTTGCCGGTGACGGCCTCGCCGAGCTTGCCCGCGAGCGCCGAGGCGACCCTCGGGGTGACGGCGGAGAGCTGGCCGGTGGTGGCGGCGGTCTGGTCCACCGGGGCGGTCAGCGAGCTGGCCTTCTCGTTCGCCTCGGGGAGCTGGTGGGCGACGATGTTCCCGGCCGCGTCGGCGGAGGCCGGTACGCCGGCGGCGACGGTGGCCGCGCCGGTGGTGCCGGCGGCCTGGCCGAGCTGGTGGGTGGTGTGCTGCAGGGTGGAACCGGTGTCGGTGTTGGTCAGCTGGCCCAGCGGCGCCGCGAGGTCGCTCTTGGGAAGCAGGGCGTCCCCGCCCAGGGCGGACGCGGAGCCGGCCGCGACCAGCGGGGTCGCTCCGGCGGCCACGACGAGCGCGGCCTGGGCGATCCGGCGCGTGAGGGGGTGAGACATGAGGCTCCTCGAAGGGGTCTGGGTCCGTCCCGTCCGCCGGGTGGACGATCCGGGTGCGGACGGGACCTGGCGGACGACGTTGTTACCGCTTGAGAAGCCAGAAGGTTTCGGCCGGAGCAAGGAACGCGCCTGACCGACCATCGGATCGTACGACCGCAGCAGGCGTCCGTCCCGGCCCCGCGGGAGGCCGTCGGGCCGCCCCGGGCAAGGGGAGTGACGGTTCTCCGGCCGGGGTCGCCGGAACGGGCGGCCGGTCCACCGCGGTTGACCGGAATCACCCGTCCGGCGGCTACCCGAACGTGAGTGCGTCAGCCCTTTCCGTACGGCGCCAGGGTGACCTGGACGAGCTTGGTCGACGTCCCCGAGGTCTGGGTCTGCCAGCCGTCCTCGGACTCGGACTTGCGCCAGATCTTCCCGTCGTAGGCGACCGTCGCGATGCCCAGCTGCTGGGCCTGGGCGACCGCCCAGTGGGCCACCTCCCAGCCGCTGGCCCGCTCGGCGGACGCCCCGGCGTCGGCCCCGGCGTCCGCCGAGGTGGTCAGCGCGGCGGCGGCCGGGTCCGGGGTCAGCGCGACGGCGTTCTCCGCGCCCTTGATCGTCGAGGCGTAGCCGGCCGCCGGGTTGACCGTCTTGCCGAACTCCCGGCGCACCCGGTCGGACAGCACCTGGGTGCGGTCCGGCTGCGCGGCCGGGGCGGACGTCGCGCCCGCCGTCGGCGACGGCGAGTCGGCCGGGTCCGGCTTGGCGTAGTCCTTCACCACGCAGGTGAACGAGGCGGGCTCCCGGCCGGCCAGCGCCGAGGTGAGCAGCGTCGCCTTGGTCTCGTGCTTGGCGTAGGCCTGCGGGTAGCCGCTCTTCTGCACCGCCTGGGCCGCGTCGGTCAGCGGCAGCCGGGTGTAGCCGGGCACCTTGACCAGACCGTCCAGGAACTTGTTGGTCGCGTACACCGGGTCCGCGATCTGCTCCGGGGTGCCCCAGCCCATCGAGGGCCGCTGCTGGAACAGGCCGATCGAGTCCCGGTCGCCGCCCGCGAGGTTGCGCAGCTTGGACTCCTGCATCGCGGTCGCCAGCGAGATCGCCGTCGCCCGGTCCGGCAGGCCCCGGGAACGCGCCACCGCGGCGATCGTCGCCGCGTTGGCGGCCTGCGGCAGCTCCAGCGTGCCGCTGCCGGCGGCCGTCTTCACGGAGCACTCCTCCGTGGCGCCCTGCCGGAAACCGAACCACCAGATCCCGACCACCGCCAGGCCCGCGACCATCGCCAGGCCGATCAGCCCGACCAGCACGAGCAACAGCGCGCGGACCGGACCACGACGGCGGGGCGCCTCTTCGTCGCCCAGCTCGTCGCCCAGCTCCTCGCTGTTCCTTCTCCTGGCCACCGTCGCCCCTCTCGCGCCCGCCTTCTTGATCCGACACCGTACCCACTCGGACGGATGTGCGGCGCATCCCGGTTGCCGGTCCGCGGGCGTTCCCGGTCACAGGACGACCACGCGGAGTGCCGATCCGACGGCACTAGGCTGACGTCATGAGCAGCCCGAACCCGACGCCCCTGGACCTGACCCTCGACGGCGGCACGCTGACCGCGCGCCTCGTCGACTTCCCCTCGGTGAGCGGCGACGAGCAGGCGCTCGCCGACGCCGTCGAGGCCGCCCTGCGCGGCTACCCGCACCTGACCGTGGACCGCTACGGCAACAACGTGGTCGCCCGGACGAACCTGGGCCGCGCCGAGCGCGTCGTGCTGGCCGGCCACCTGGACACCGTGCCGATCGCCGACAACCTGCCCTCGTACGTCGACGGCGACCTGCTCTACGGCTGCGGCACCTCCGACATGAAGTCCGGCGTGGCCGTGGCGCTGCGCCTCGCCGCCACCCTGACCGAGCCCAACCGCGACCTCACCTACGTGTTCTACGACTGCGAGGAGGTGGAGGCCTCCCGCAACGGCCTCGGCCACCTCGCCAAGGACCGCCCGGACTGGCTGGCCGCCGACTTCGCGGTGCTGATGGAGCCCAGCGGGGCCATGGTCGAGGGCGGCTGCCAGGGCACCCTGCGGGCGCAGGTCCGGCTCAGCGGCGTACGCGCCCACGCGGCCCGCAGCTGGCTCGGCGACAACGCCATCCACCACGCCGCCGAGGCGCTCACCCGGCTGGCCGACTACCGGCCGCGCCGGGTGGAGATCGACGGCCTGGAGTACCGCGAGGGCCTCAACGCGGTGCGGATCGACGGCGGCGTGGCCGGCAACGTGATCCCGGACGAGTGCGTCATCACGGTCAACTTCCGCTACGCGCCGGACCGCAGCGAGGCCGAGGCGGAGAAGCACGTCCGCGAGGTCTTCGACGGCTTCGAGCTGACCGTGACCGACTTCGCCCCCGGCGCCCTCCCCGGCCTCTCCCAGCCCGCCGCCAAGGCCTTCCTGGCGGCCACCGGCGGCCAGGCCCGGGCCAAGTTCGGCTGGACCGACGTCGCCCGGTTCAGCGCGCTCGGCGTCCCGGCGGTCAACTACGGGCCGGGCGACCCGAACTTCGCGCACAAGCGGGACGAGCACTGCTCGCTGAGCGCCATCGCCGAGACCGAGGACCGCCTGCGGGCCTGGCTGACCAGCTGAATCGAAAGCGTTCGCGGTCGGTCCCCGGGGCGGTCGAACGCCATCTTCCGGTTGCCCAACCGACCTTCCCCCGTTGCCTGAAATCGGGGGAAGGTCGGCGTAGGGTTTCGTCATGACAGGCACAGGAGACGACAAGCAGTACGGACACGGCCCCGAGCAGGTCGGCGTGCCGCGGAAGAAGAAGGCCTGGCCCGAGAAGCAGAAGGGCCCGGTGCTCGTGCGCCGGGACCAGGTCGGCACCAGCACCACGGACCAGCGCCTGCTGGACACCACGGGCCCCACCGACTGGCTGCACACCGATCCCTGGCGGGTGCTGCGGATCACCTCCGAGTTCGTCGAGGGCTTCGGCGCCCTCGCCGAACTCCCGCCCGCGATCAGCGTGTTCGGCTCGGCCCGGACCCCGGCCGACTCGCCCGAGTACGAGGCCGGGGTGGCCATCGGCCGGGCCCTCGCCGAGGCCGGCTACGCGGTGATCACCGGCGGCGGCCCGGGCGCGATGGAGGCCGCCAACCGCGGCGCCACGGAGGCCGGCGGCCTCAGCGTCGGGCTCGGCATCGAGCTGCCCTTCGAGCAGGGCCTCAACGAGTTCGTCGACCTCGGGCTGAACTTCCGTTACTTCTTCGTCCGCAAGACGATGTTCGTGAAGTACGCCCAGGGCTTCGTGGTGCTGCCCGGCGGGCTCGGCACGCTGGACGAGCTGTTCGAGGCGCTCACCCTGGTGCAGACGAAGAAGGTCACCCGCTTCCCGGTGATCCTCTTCGGCAGCGCCTACTGGGGCGGCCTCTACGAGTGGTTGAAGAACACCCTGGTCGCGCAGGGCAAGGCGGCCCCGCGCGACCTGGAGCTGTTCCACATCACGGACGAGATCGACGAGGTGCTGAAGATCCTCGCCGACGCCCGCCGGCCCGCGAACGAGATCTAGCGGGGGGCACGCGAGCGACGACCGTCGGCACCGGGTCCGAGCGCCCCGGAGGCGAGCCGAGCGCAAAAAGAGGGATTCCTAGGCCAGCCCCCGGCGGGCGACCGCCGGGGGGCGGGTGCCCCGGATCGAGGCGACCATGTCCAGCACCTGGCGGGTCTCCTCGACCTGGTGCACCCGGTAGACGCGGGCGCCCAGCCAGGCCGAGACCGCCGTGGTGGCCAGGGTGCCGAGCAGCCGCTCGTCCACCGGCCGGTCCAGGGTCTCGCCGACGAAGTCCTTGTTGGAGAGCGACACCAGCACCGGGAAGCCGGTCGCGGTCATCTCCGGCAGCCGCCGGGTCGCCTCCAGCGAGTGCCGGGTGTTCTTGCCGAAGTCGTGCCCCGGGTCGATGATCACCGCGTCCCGGCGGACGCCCAGGCCCACCGCCCGCTCGGCCAGCCCGACGGTGACCCGCAGGATGTCCGCCATCACGTCCTCGTACCCGGCCCGGTGCGGCCGGGTGCGCGGCTCGGCGCCGCCCGCGTGGGTGCAGACCAGCCCGGCGTCGTACCGGGCGGCCACCTCGGCGAGCTTCGGGTCGACCCCGCCCCAGGCGTCGTTCAGCAGGTCCGCGCCGGCCTCGCAGACCGCCTCGCCGACCTCGTGCCGCCAGGTGTCCACGCTGATCACCGCCCCGGGGTGGCGCTTGCGCAGCTCGGCCACGAACGGCACGGTGCGCCGCAGTTCCTCCTCGACCGTGACCTCGTCGCCCGGCCCGGCCTTCACCCCGCCGATGTCCAGGATCGCCGCGCCCTGCGCCATCGCGCGGTCGGCGGCGGCGAACGCGGCCTCGTCCGCGAAGGTCGCCCCCTTGTCGAAGAACGAGTCCGGGGTCCGGTTCACGATCGCCATGATCACCAGCTCGTCGTCACCGAATTCGCGCGGTCCCAGGCGCAGTGCCACCGATGTCTCCTCCACAGCTGCTGCGGGTGCGATGATGGCCCCCGGCCTCACTAGGGACCATGCTGTCATGATCAGCCCGGTTCCCTGGCCCCTCGGAGGAGGCCGACCGGGAGTTCGGGAGGACAGCTCGTGTTCTGGGTGATCGTGGTCGCCATGGCCGTGGTGGTCGGCGGCGCCGCGCTGGTTGCGCTCGGTGGGGGCGGCTCGATGCCGGAGGCGGTGCCGGACCGCATCGCCGCGCGGCTGCCGCAGGACCGCCCGCTGAGCAAGACGGACGTGGACGAGCTGCGCCTGCCGATGGCCGTGCGCGGTTACCGGATGGACGAGGTGGACGACGTCCTGGACCGCCTCGGCGCCGAACTCGCCTACCGCGACGCACGGATCGCCGAACTGGAGGCCGCGGCCCACCTGCGCGGCGCGGTCGAGGCCACCGGCGCCCCCGACCCGGCCGCCGAACCGCTGCCCGGCCTGGAGCAGTTCGCCACGGTGGTCGAGCCCGCCGTCGCGCTCACCAAGCCGCAGGCCCCCGAGGACGCGAAGCCGGTGGAGGACCGGTGACCGGGGCGCCGGGTGGCACCGTGCTCGGCGCGGACGGCCTGCGCCGCTGCGGCTGGGGCGACTCCACCGACGACTACCGGGTCTACCACGACACCGAGTGGGGCCGGCCGGTGCACGGCGACGACGCCCTGTTCGAACGGGTCTGCCTGGAGGCCTTCCAGTCCGGCCTGTCCTGGCTGACCATCCTGCGCCGCCGGGAGGGCTTCCGGGCCGCGTTCGCCGGCTTCGAGATCGGCAAGGTCGCCGAGTTCGGCGAGGCCGACGAGGAGCGGCTGCTCGCCGACACCGGGATCATCCGCAACCGCGCCAAGATCCGGGCGGCGATCGCCAACGCCCGGGTCGCCCGCGACCTGGACGGCGGTCTGGACGCGCTGATCTGGCAGTTCGCCGTCGACCCGGACCGGCCGGCCCCCCGCACGATCGCTGAGGTGCCGGCCGTCACGCCCGAGTCGACGGCGCTGGCCAAGACGCTCAAGAAGGCGGGCTTCCGCTTCGTCGGCCCGACCACCGCCTACGCCCTGATGCAGGCCTGCGGCCTGGTCGACGACCACCTGGCGGACTGCCACGTCCGCACCGGCGGTCGCCGAGCCCGCTAGGGCCTGTCCGGCGGATCTTGCCAGGCGCGCGACGCCGGGCATCCCGCCTGGACGCACGCCCGAATCGCCCAAGTACGTCCAGTACGA